>JAITQA010000156.1 GCA_031289145.1 Dysgonamonadaceae bacterium
CTTTCCCCAAGTATACGGCTATCAGGTATTTATTGATCATTTCCAATTCTTTGTCGAAAGCATTGAGAATGTATCGTATACACAGTTTATCCTGCTTATTTTCCAAAAGTTTTTCGACCGGTTTATGCATTTTTGCGCAGGGATTGCAATATGGATTGCTGAAAATCGTAATTTGTAAACCGGCATTCGGTTCTCCAAAAATAAGCTGAGAATCGGTTTCCTCAATTTTTATATGAGGCTGCTCTTTCAGAAGGGCTTCAAAAACTTTTTCGTTGGCTTTCAGGCTGATTTCCGTTGCTTCGTTTTGGCACAAGTGTATTGGCTGTGGATGTGGAGTTGTTTTTAGAGAGGCCGAACAGGTGTATTTAGTATTTGAATTTTACTGAAGCCATCAGACTTTGCGGCCTCAGTCTGTAGCTGTAGGAATAAGTGTCTAAGCCATCGTATTGGGTATAGGCATATTCTTTTTGATTCATGATATTATGCCAATGCAGGGTAAAATCAAATTGATTGTACTTATAGGTAATTCCCAGATCGGCAAATACGGAATGGGTATGAGTAGCAGCGGAAACTTCGTTATAGAGGTATTCGGCTTGTACTTTGACTTCAAGTATTTTGCTTGGGAAATAATAGCCTTTCAAAATTTGGGAAAGCTGATTGAAGGCCGTTTTTGTTTCTCCCCGCACCGGCGACTGAATCGTCAAGCGGGAATTAGACAAACGGGCTTCGTAAGAAACCGTCGCATATTTTTTGATGATAGCGCTTATCTTGGGCGTTGCCGACAGGACTTCTGAACGGAGCGGATACAATACCCTTTGTTGCAGTTGTTCCGATTTCGCGTTGAGGTATTGGATATTTAAGGAGAGCGTTATCCCCTGATAATAGAAATTTTTCGCTATATCAGCCATTCCGCTAAAGGTTTCCATCTTGTTAGCCAAAGCCATATTACCGGAAACAATCATGCGCTCGTCGAAACGTTGCTGGCCCATCAGGTTCTTTTTATTTTGCAGGTAATAGCCGATAAAATTGTAATACAATCCGTTAAGTGCATCCCTGTAATAATAAGACACAGCATAACGCAGGGATTGGTTACGGGAAAGCAGGCCTGAACCAAGACGTAAATGGGTATAGTCCGGCATGAGGTAAGCCGTCATAAAATCGGTAATATCGCCGGTATTATGTGTATAACTACCCGAAAGGTTTATTTTTGCCAAAGCATTAATGGTATAGCCGACACTGGCGGACGGATTCAGGTAAAGATAATCGTACTGCCTGTCTCTATCGTATTGTCTGTCATCGACATACAGCCAGTGCAACACAAAAGGCAGGCTGGCCGAAAAAGAAAATTTCCCGTAAGAGCAACTGTATTTGGGCGTAAGCGTCAATTTGACATAATCGCTGTGCAACTTGTTCTGAAGACTGTCCAATAAAATACGGTTCAGGTCTGTGTTCAGGTTATCGAAAGCCGCCTCCAATTCCGCAGTGATTCGCCACGAAGAAATTCCTTTTCTGTAAATAAAATAGGTATCATTGTGGGTATAAAATCCGTCTCTTTCAATGGCTTGCCTGTTTTCGCCCCCGGCCGGGTCGGATGATACGGACAATTGCTGCGGTGAAGTTAAATACCGGACAAAAGACCGGAAATTCCAGACCCTTCCCTTGATTTTCTTTCCGTATTTCAGACTATTCTGGATATAAAAATCCGACAAGTCGAAGCTTTGTATAACAGGCTGTTGGTTTTGAATATCCGAACGGGTATCCGCCCATTGCCAATGCGTTTTCAGGGCATTGTCCAAATACTGCTCGGAGGAATTGTCGGTATACGTCAAAGCGCCGTTCAGGGTATTCACATTCCGCTCTAAAAACTTGTATTCGTTGATGACAAAAGCCTGTTCGTCTAAGAAATAGGAAGCGGTTTGCGTGAGCTGTTCTTCGCGGGCATCGTTCCAATAGTTGAAATTAGCCCTGAAACGGGTATCATCGCCTGTTTTCCATAGATTGTTCAAAGAAACCGCATGGGTTTGGTTGAACAGCAGCCTTGACTCTTCCAAGGGAGGACTGCTGAATCCGGTCTCGTTCAACAGACTGCGCGGCAGGGGCCGGTACGATTCCAGGTCATCGGCGGATAGCCTTTGGTCGTTCAATTCGGCCGTGATGTTTTCGCCCGTATTATTGGTCTTGTACATCGCAATGGTTTGCCGGTTGTCCTGCACCTGTAAGCCGAACAGTTTCATCAACCACAGCAAATCGTCAAAACCATATCCGCCCCCGACTTCGATATCGCCTACCGGACGGGATTTCTTCTTGGCTTTCAGTTTGAGGTTGATGGCTGCGTATGGTGAAAAGACTTCCCCTTTCAGCATCTTTACCGGCTGGTGATGTTCTATCACTTCTACCGTGGAAATGGCGTCTGCCGGAACATTATTGGTCGCTATGCCATATTTCTTCTCCAACAAATTCATCCCTTCGATATAGAATACATTGATGGGGTCGCCCTCATAAGTGATGCCGCCCGATTTGGAAACCTGCAAGCCCGGAATTTTCCGCAATACATCGCCGATACTCCTGTCGTTCTGCGTCAGAAGCGCCGACACATTGTACGATATCGTATCTTCTTTTACCCGTACATATTCGGGATTGATTTTTACTTCTTTCAGTTGAATGGCTTTCTGTTCCAGGTGAATATCCATTTTATGCAAAGGGCTTTTCAGCGGTATGCGTTGGGATTCATAACCCAAGAGATGAACCGCCAAAACCACTGAGTCCGGCGCCATATCGAATGTGAGGCGGAAATAGCCTTTTTCGTTCGTCGCGCCATAAGCAAGGGTATTATCGGCTTTGTCCGAAATGGTGACAATGGCGTTTTTTAAGGGGGATGCATCCGCCTTGGACATCACCGTCCCCTCCGATAGCTGTTGCGCAAAAAGCAGGACACAGGGAGTAAGAGCTAAAATAAATGACAATAGTATTTTTTTCATGTAAAGTGTCCTCACCCCCGGCCCCTCTCCACAAGGAGAGGGGAGAGTGAGGGTATCATGCGCCATGACGTTGTCATTGTAAGCAATTAGGTTGTTGAAACCATGTATAGGGATTTTTAGAAACTTCATTCCTCTGTTCGTTCAATCGGGTTGTAGGGTTTTTTTACATAACTGTGCGGCGGCAAAGTTCCGTTGAATAAAGGACTTCCAGTTAAAAACTTACCTGTATTGTCCAAATACCGTTGTTTTGTATCGTTATAAACCGTTTTGCTAACTATTCTTCTTGAACTTCGTTGTTCAATCGTTTTTCCCTCCGGAAATTCAATGGCGATACATACAAAAGAAAAATAAGATTGGTCGTCTTTGGCTTTCAGTATCAACCCCGGTAAGCCACAAAACTTCCATGGACCTTCCTGTAACGGGATTTCCGGTGCATACCAAACTTCGTAATTCCGGCCTCTGAAAGTTGTGGTCGCTTTTTTACACAAATAGCCAAGCAGGGTAGCCGTATCATTCTTCAGTGACCATTGGATTACCGGCATTGGCTCTTCATAAGTATAATTTTCCGCTGCAAAATTATCGACCAAGGTTAATTTTCCCTTTGGATGATTTTTATAAATGATGTAATCTGTTACAAAGGAAGTTTTTTTCACTTTTAAAATAGCTGCACCCATCTCTTCCGGCGTTTTATTTTGATAAAACATTGCAGCAGCAATAGAGTCTCTTATTGCCCCATAAAGGGCATGGTACTTGGAAATACTGCTTCCAATATCCAACAGCATCAAATCAACCGTTTTCTTTTTTACATTCAAGGTATCCATTACAGAGGACTGACGATAGAGGAAACGGACTTTTACCGTATCTAACGGTTTTTCCTGAGAATAAAGCAGGACACAAGGAGTAAGAGCTAAAATAAATGATAATAGTATTTTTTTCATCTTAAAATAATCAAATGTTCGTAATAATTTCTTTTTTTGAAGACAAGGCGTGTCATAAAAATTTCAACTGTTTATTAAAAATATTTGTGCAATATTACACGATGCAAATGTATAGTTAAATTTTTAAACATCAAAAAAAAAAATATGTTAAAGATATTTAAATACTTGAGCGCAAAAGAGATAGAAATATTAAACTGATAGTATTTTGAAAACAAATTGTAAAAGACCTCATTTTCACCTTATTTTTTCTAACATAACAACCTCAGTAGCATAAAATTAACTATTCAAAACACCCAACCTCATTAACCTTATTTGTCTACACGCTTAATTCTTTTTTAATAAAGGAATGAGGTTGGCGGTGGGAGCTATACAATCTATTATTACTAAGGTTGTTATGTTATAAAAAATTAAGGTGAAAATGAGGTTGTTGAAAACCATGTATAGGGATTTTTAGAAACTTCACTCCTCTGTTCGTTCAATCGGGTTATAAGGTTTTTTTACGAAATTGTGAGCCGGAATATCTCCATTTGCAGTAAGCAAAGGGTCTCCACTCACAAACTTACCACGATTATCCATATAGCGCTGTTTTGCATCATTATAAGCCGTTTTACTAAGCAGCTT
>JAITQA010000008.1 GCA_031289145.1 Dysgonamonadaceae bacterium
CTTCCAAACGACGGATAATCGGACGAAATTCATCGGGAAAATCTTCATCTTGGATATCTAATAAGTGCGCCTTGTCAAAAATTTTTTTTGAGCCGATTAAACCTTTTATATAAAAGCACATCTTAAAGACATTGGTTTTTTCATAGGTTTAAGTTAGGTTATGTGAAGGTGGGATGCCAATCCCACCTCCTTTTTTTAAGTAACCCTCTGTATATCTATTTATAAAAAAATAAAGAGAATAAATAAATTAAAATAATGTACCTTTGCCCGATTTATAAAGGTTAATAACGATGGCGACAGAAAGAAATTGGATAATGAAACAAAAAGGGAATCCCTCAGATGTACAACGGTTGGCTAACGAGTTGTCAATTGACACTGTATTAGCTAATTTGCTTATACAACGAGGGGTATATACCTTCGATGACGCTCGCGCTTTTTTCCGTCCAAAACTGGAAAATCTTCATGACCCTTTTCTCATGAAAGACATGGATGTGGCGGTAAACAGAATCAATAGCGCCATTCAGGAGAAGGAAAATATCATGATTTATGGGGATTATGATGTTGACGGAACGACGGCTGTTTCTTTAGTATATCTGTTCCTGAGAAAATATTACAAGAGAATTACCGTTTATATACCCGACAGATATAGCGAGGGTTACGGCATTTCGTACAAGAGTATAGATTACGCAAAAGAAAAAGATGTTTCGCTTGTCATTGCCTTGGATTGCGGAATAAAGGCAAATGACAAAATTGCGTATGCCGTATCGAAAGGTATAGATTTTATTATTTGCGACCATCACCTTCCGGGGGACGAAATACCTGAAGCTGTGGCTGTTCTCGACCCGAAACGTAGCGATTGCGACTATCCTTTCAAGGAATTATCGGGTTGCGGCGTCGGATTTAAAATGTTACAAGCCTTTTGTTTAGAAAATAATATATCCTTTTTTGAACTTTATCCCTACATGGATTTGCTGGCGGTGAGTATCGCGTCGGATATCGTTCCGGTCATCGGCGAAAATCGTATTCTCGCCTTCTACGGGCTGAAACAATTGAACGAAAATCCGCGCAGAGGTCTTAAATCCATAATCAAAATTGCGGGATTGGAGAATCAAAGGGTAACAATCGATGATGTAGTGTTTAAAATAGGTCCGAGGATTAATGCCGCCGGGAGAATGGAATCGGGTAAAGCCGCTGTGGATCTGCTTACTTCAGAATCGGACGAGGCAGCAAATTTTTTCGGCGAAACAATTGATGTTCATAATAATGATCGTAAATCGGTTGACCGGCAAATCACGCAAGAGGCGATAAGTATGGTGGAAATGAGTAAAGAAGGCGTTACCGACAAAGCTACTATACTTTATAATCCGCGCTGGCACAAAGGAGTGATTGGAATTGTCGCGTCACGTTTGATCGAAGCGTATCATAAGCCTACCATCGTGCTTACCAATTCCAACGGATACATAACAGGCTCAGCGCGAAGCATTCCCGGATTCGACTTGTATCAGGCAATAGAAATGTGTTCCGACCTTCTCGAAAATTTCGGAGGACATATGTATGCGGCAGGTTTGACGATGAAAGAATCTAATTTAGACGCATTTAAAGCCCGTTTTAAACAAATTGCCGGAGAAACTGTTACTGAAGAGATGATGATACCTCAGACAGATATTGATGATTATTTGGATTTCAAACAAATAACTCCGAAATTTTTCCGTATTTTGAAGCAGTTCCAGCCGTTTGGACCGGAAAATATGTCGCCTGTTTTTGTTACCAAAAACGTGTATGACAACGGCAACGGGCGTCCTGTCGGTCAGGATGGCGACCATTTGCGTTTGGAAGTGATTCAGGAAAATGAACCGTACAGGTATATTCATGCCATCGCGTTCAACCAATCGGAACATTTTGAGCATCTTAACGGGGGAAATCCTGTTGATATTTGTTATTCTATCGCCGAAAATTATTACAGGGGAATTGCAAATATTCAACTTCAGGTAAAAGATATTAAAGATAAGGAGATTATTCCATAATAAATTTTTTTTGAATTGGTCAGGATAAAAACATATTTTTGCATTGCGTTTTCATGTATCGCTTTTATAATGAAGGCGCAAGACCCTTATTTATCAATAAAACAGGCGATGCCTTTGTTTTTCAATCCGGCTTGCGCAGGTAATGAATATTATACGCGGGCAACATTGAACTACAGAAATCATTATCCCGCTTCGGGCAACAGTTTTGCTACTTATAGCGCCTCGTTCGACAAATATTTCGACCGGTATAACAGCGGTATCGGAGTTACGCTGATGAGCGATCAGCTTGGAAACAAGGCTTATTCGTACTCTTCGGCGGGATTGTTCTATTCGTACAAGATTACTACCGGAAAATCAAGTTACATCAAAGCCGGTCTTATGGGCAACCTGTTCTACGGAATTAATGCTCCGAACAATCTGACGTTTCCGGATATGATTAATCCCGATGGCACAACCCAGACAGACGGAGGAATAACATACGAAAACTCATCCGCTTTTGGCGCCGATTTTGGCTTCGGTACATTGTTTTACTCCGATTATTTCGAAGCCGGAGCAGCAGTATATCATCTCGGAAAAGAAAATAAATATGAATACTGGTCGCGCCCAATGAGGATTTACGCTCATGCAGAATGGAAAATCCCGATACTTGGCATCAACAAATATGCACCATCAACAGGATTAAACCGTTATCTGGAAAACTCTATTCTTATGCCCAATGTATTTTTTATCCGTCAGGGTAAAATAACATTATGGGGCGCAGGAGCTTTATACCAGTTTTTGAATTTTAATCTCGGAATATATTCCCGTCAGAATTTTAACATGAACTCATTCACCCCCTCGTTCCATATCGGATATATATCTGATATAATGGATGTTCATTATGTTTTCGAACTTGGTTTTACAGG
>JAITQA010000041.1 GCA_031289145.1 Dysgonamonadaceae bacterium
ACAATCACGGTTACTCCGGGTTGTTCCCAGATGGCGTCGGCACGACCTAAGTTATTCGGTATTTCGCCATGTATCTTAAAGCCGAGCAAGCGCATCCATACCAATGTCAGCGTATTATAGTAAGCGTCGTCGGCACGGCGAAGCTCGTATGGAACGGTAGCAATCATTACTTCGAGGCTGTTGGTAAAACCGACTTCGTCGCAAGAGTTTATCTGCTGTTCCATTGTCCGGCGCAACTTATCGACATTTTCGTCAGAATATTTGCCGTAAGCTTTCAACAAACACTTCAATATCGCCTTGTGTACTTCCAAATTGGGAATGTCAAGCGTATAGAGGATTTCTTTGTTAATCTCCTCCTTCTTTTTGATGGTCAGATAACCTGTTTGAAACAATAACGGTATTATGTCTATATTCGGCGGATCATAGCCATCGAATATATTTGAACTGACAACAACCGGCTCCAGCATGACATCCGCGCGATTACGGCGATGAATAATATCAATAAGAAAGGTTGGGGTGCCGGTACGAAACCAATAGTAGGAAAACTCTTTGAAGGAAAAAAGCAGCAGGGTCGAAAACGGGTTGTATATAGCAGTTTTTCCGTCCCAGGTATAACCATCGTACCAATAACGGATTCTGTCCAATAAATCTTCTTTTGTCATTTTCTTATACTCGGCAGTTTCATCAATGTATTCGGAAAAGTTATTTTCCAGTTCTTCCTGCGTATATCCGCAAATCGAAGCAAAATCGTTGTGTAAAAGTAATGTCTAACGGATTATTCAGCGCCGAAAAGACCGACAGTCCCGAAAATTTGGATACGCCCGTCAGAAAAATAAACTTCAAATAGTCGTCGGAACCTTTCATCACCTGATAAAAATCGTGAACTGCTGTACGAATATCATCCAAATGGGGATCGAAAAGATGGCTCGTAACCGGTTTGTCGTATTCATCAATCAGTATGACTACTTTTTTGCCGGTCGTTTTATATAATGTAAGAATCAGCTCTCTAAAGCGGCTGGGCGCAGATTTCGTCTTTAAGGTAACCTGATAATTTTCTGCAATCTCTTCCAGATACTCAATCAAACTAACTTTCATATCCTCCGGTGCGGGATGGTTTATTTGTGTCCAATCTATCCTAATCACCGGATATTGTTGCGACCAGTCCCACTTGTCGTAAATATACAGACCTGCGAACAAATCCTTTTTCCCTGTGAAAAGCGCGTCCATCGTACTGACCAGCAACGACTTTCCGAAACGGCGCGGACGGGAAAGAAAGACTACATTCTCGGAGGTTACAAGATTGTAAATATCTTCTGTTTTATCCACATATACACGGTTTTGCTCCCGTAATTTCTCAAACGACTGTATTCCTATCGGTAACTTTTTCATGACCAACAAATTTTACGACAAAGGTACTACTTTTTTTATTAATCCTTAAATATTCTTCATTTTCATTTAATAAAAGAGCGTGTAAAGATAATCTACACGCTCTTTTATGAATTATGAATTATAAATTAATTACCTGTGTTTCACCTTCATTAATCGATAAACTTTTTAGGTTCAGTCGGAATTTGTCCAAGGTCAGAGAACCTTTTAGCGCTTGGAGGCTCCAACCACAATTTTCACCAATTCAAGATTATTTCACCGGATTCTTTCTTCACGATGTTTGTAAATACCTTTTTTTCACCGTCCGGAAGCGTGACTGTAAAGCGATAGGTTCCGCGGAATGCCCTGAGTTTGGCTATTCCTAAGTTATTGGTTGTTACCGTAGCATTGGTAGCCCAATCTTTCTTTACGAGCATTTTCAAGGCATCATAAGCCGGTTTGGGAGACATATCGGTACGAATTAATCCTGCCGGTACATTTCTCCACGAGTTTTTGTCACTGAAATCCCACCATGTAATCGCTTCAACTGCCGGATGAGAGAACAGTGTTGTGTATATTCTTGTTACGTCATTTAGTTGTTTTTGCTCTCCTTCGGGCGTAGTAGGCGTAATGCCTGGCGAATTGTCCCAGTCTTTTTGTTCGAGTGTAGATAAAATCGTCATTTCGGTGAAATGTATTGGTTTTCCAAATTTGGCAAATCTTTCGCAAACAGTCCAAACCTCCTCATTACTCCATACACCGCCGTGCATGTGGGATTGAATGCCGATCACATCGTAAAGCGGTTTACCTGTTCCATCTTTGAGTCGATTGCAAAGGTCGGCATAACTGTCGTCGGTAATGTAATCGTTGATTAACAGCGTCGCTTGCGGATTCCCTTCCCGGGCTGCGGCGAAAGCGGCTTTAGCTAAATCAAGCCTGTCCATGATATTAATCAGTTTGGTCATATTCGGAGCTTCTATCCACAAATTATCGCGATGCCATGTAACCACTTCGTTGATCACATCCCATGTGTCTATTTTCCCTTTGAAATGTTCCGGACATGCCTTTGTGCGACCCATCGCTCGAAGAAATACGTCTTGGGAAGTCATTCCGTTCAGCCAGGAGGGTTCGCCATCTGCGGCGTTCCAATTCAAGGGATGACCTTTCGGGCGAATGTTGTTTTCAGCACACCAAGCGGCAATTTGTTCGGAACTGCTGTAATATGGATTATCTTTTGTCATTTCATAATCCCGCCAATAAAAAGGCAAAGTGGCAAAATTGAGCAATTCGGCAAAATTCCGGTTGTAAGTAGGGTTTCCCCATCCGAAAATATTGCTTCCGAAAAGAAATTCATGTTGTTGCATTTCTACTTCAACAATTGCTCCGGACATTGGTTTTCCGCTTTTCACTACCCGGACATCAATCGCTTCTTTGCGGTATTGTTCGATTCGTTCGTCGGCTGCTATTTTCCATACAGGTCTTGTTTCCGGACTTATCCCTTGCTGATTGACCTTGATTTGGACATTATTTTCATCGGAAGCTATTGTGATTTCAACGCTGCGTGCACTTCCGTTATTGCGGGGAACTGAAATGACCAGCGACCGAAAGTTTCCGTTTTTGCCAATCCTCGCTTTACACCATGACTGATCGAATGAAGTTACCGTACATTCTTCTTCCACATTCAAAATATTAAAAATAATATTTTTTTCTGATGCTTCATTTCCAAAATTCTGAACCAATTGCTCTGAAACGGTCACGGTTACGATAACTTCCGCCAAACTACCATCTTCGGCTGTTATGGTATAGGTTACTGGTTTGGAAAAATCCTGTTCTCCATGTGGTGCGTATTGTGCTTTCGGCGAAACGGTAATGACAGGCGTAAAACTTAATGTAGTGGCGCCTGCAGATAATATCTTTGTAATGGCGTTGCCACAAGTTCCACTACACCAATTCTCTCCATCAACGGTAAAAGAAAGAATTACTTTCTCGGAACTCAACTCCGCGTCTTTCTTACAAGCGCCCAATCCGACTACTGCTGCCAACAAAATGGCTAAAAATAATTTGTTTTTCATTTTATACTTTACTTTCATTTTATACTTTACTTTAAATTTACAAAATACTGCTCCCTAACCTGGACAAGCCAGAACCAAAAAGGAGAAACGGAAAAAAGTATTACCTTTGCAAAATGGAAACACTCGCAGACAGGAATAGAGCACATATCAGCGGAGAGCTGAGTTGTTTTGA
>JAITQA010000114.1 GCA_031289145.1 Dysgonamonadaceae bacterium
AAAATAAAGCGGCTGTAAATCAGGAGGTTGCAAATCTCAGGCCTCGAATATCGCCCGTTTTTGGGCTAAATTTCCTTGAAATTTGTCTTTTTTGTAGGCCAAACTGCAATGTGGGTTAATGTGTAAAACGATTTTGAAAAACGGACAAATATCCGAACAAGGCACACATACTCAACTCGTAGCTAAGAAAGGTGAATATTTTAATTTAATAAAAAACCAATTGGAATTGGGAAATTGAAGTTCTTCTTCTTCGCTCTACTTATCTATATAAAATTTTCTACCGTTCAATGTTACCAATGCACGACAGTTTTGAAACATTTCTGCATCGTCATATTTAGGTGGAATAGTTTCTGTCCCGTTTTCATCAATAAAGCCATACTTATTGCTCATTTTAACTATTGATCGGCCATAACAAAATGTCCATACATAATCGTATTGACAGGACGTAACTTCTTTCCCCTTATTATCAATGAGTCCATACTTTCCGTCTAATTTCACGACGGCGCGGTTTTCGCTAAAAACTTGCACATAGTCATATTTCAAGGGAGTAACTTCTTTTCCATTGAAATCAATGAAACCATATTTGTCATTCAATTTTACTATGGCAAAACCTTCGGTATAAGCTCCTGTGTAATCGTACTGTTTTGTTGTTTGTGCAAACGTCATGCTTGTCCAAATAATTGATAAAATGAATACTGTCGTTTTCATGTCTTTTGTAATTTAATTAATATACTCTGCCTTTTTCTTCCTCATTACTTACTTTACGTTGTTGTACATTTACTTTTTTACTGCCGAAATTGTATGATACCGCTAATCTTAAAAACAAGGGGTTGTAGTATCCTTTAGCGTACTGTAAAATTCCATTAGACTCGCTCCGCGAATTAAATGAATAATCTTGCAGCAGGTTATTTCCGGTAAGGGTAACTGAAAAAGTTTTATCGAAAAGCAATAGTTTAATAAATGCATTCAGATTTTTTTGTGAATAGTTATAAGTTAATGTAATTGAATTACTTTCCGGAGCAAAAGTAAAATCAAAACCTGCGGACAGAGTTTGCTCTTTATTGAAATAAAAAAAATTGTTTGTTTGAAAATAGGCTACATAACCTTCCGATGATTTAGGCGTAAGCTGAAATTGGTTGTTGTAAACATATCCCAGTGTTAAATTATCGGTAAAAACAGGACGCAATTCCGGATTTCCTGTAAATTGTGTATTTTCGGCACGCAAACCCGCTTCCAATGACCATTTGCCTAATTCCATACTTCCTGAGCCGTAAAGAGCCTGTACATTTTCTTTGTAAAGAAATTTGTTTGTTTGGCAGGGATCGTTCTCGGGTATACCCGAAGAAAGATTATATACTTGTATGCGGTTATCGGTATGAGTAAACGAAAGTTTTGCTCCATAGTTTAAGCTGATATTTTTAATCGGATGTTCAATATCTATCTGTACTGCATAGTTGCTTATTTTTCTACCCACAGTATCCAATTGAACAATAGAATGAAAATTTCCCGAATGCATGTCATAGTCCGATTTTCCGTCTGAATTGGTGGCTATTAGTCCGGCATTGCTATTATCGACAATGTCAAATAAATCTACACGATTGTTGCTGTTAGATTTAGTCTTGCCTAAACTACCTATATACTGTGCTCCTACCGTCCAATTATCTTTGACCCTTATATCAAAACCTGTTCGGGCATTAAATGAATTTGAGTTGTAGGTATAATTTCCTTCATTTTCCCATTTCAATTTTGGATAAAAAATGGCGCTTTCATCCTCAGTATAAGACTTTCCGTTGCGGTATGATGTATTTGCATAAAACGAAAAGGTTTTTTTGCGATAGTTAAAACTTCCTCCTAGCGTACCTTGCGCGTATTTTGTTTGCAGATAATTGCCGAAAGCAGAGCCGCTCCATGTGTCAATAGCGGTTTTTTTCATCACAATGTTAATGAGTCCGCTGTTGCCTTCCGCTTCATATTTGGCAGGCGGAGTAGTTATTACTTCAATACTTTGAATGTCATTTGCTCGCAATGATTTCAGGAAATTTACCAATTCATCTCCGGAAAGTTTTACGGAGCGGTCATTAATCATCAACACAGCTATTCAAACAAAATTTCTCCAAAAAACGCTGTCAAGTGAAAATTCGGCTTTCCATTTTTTATTGGATTCCACGATAAATAATGGGGAACTGCCAGTTTATCGCCGCATTTATAAAAATTGCCTTTTGCACGTAAGCCGTCAAAACTGCTTATCCTACTTAAATGAAAGACAGGTAAGGGGATAATCAGCGACAACTCCCAAGCGCCCGATTGATTTTCAACAGGTGAATCGCCTACACTTGACCAACGCTCAATAGTCCGGACAATATCGGGCGCAATCCGTTCACGCATCTGCCTGTCAATCCCTGTTGCCACTAAAATTTTGCCGATGCAGTTACATTCAATATTGTAGTAAAAAACATCTTTAGCAAATGAGATAAAAAACTCTACGCACGAATCTTCCCAAACGTTCCCATTGTCTTTGTCACATACCGCTTTTATATCCGATTCTTCTACCTGGAAATTGAGCAATAGATGATGGCTGTTGTGGGCAATCCGAAACTTAACATCCGGTTTGTACGGATATTCAAACCAGTTCATACAAGAGACGGCATGGAAAGGCAGATTTTCTTTGGCAAAAATGAAAGACAATTCAGCGGCTTTCAAGTTCGTGACATTTAATTTCTTTATCAGTAAATGACTCATATCAGTATTTTTTTAAATGATTATCAGTATAGAAACAATCCTGAAATGCCCGCTAAAATAATCATCAGGATAGGATGCACTTTGGCGTATTTGGTCAGTGCAAATGCAGCGCCAAAAAGGACAAGGCTTTTGTAGTCGATGAAATTTTCCGGGTTCATCAATAGCAGCGCGGCGGATGCAATGAGGCCTACGGTAGCCGGACGCAGTCCCAGCAAAGCATACTGGACATATTCGTTAGATTGAAATTTTTTGTAGGCCTTGGCAATCAACAACAGGATAATGAATGAGGGCAGGCAGACGGCGATGGTAGCAATGGCTGAACCAAAGGCATTACCGCTTACCGCATATCCTATATACGTGGCCGAATTGATGCCGATAGGGCCGGGCGTCATCTGAGAAATGGCTATTATATCGGTAAATTCGGCATTGGTCAACCATGCATGATTATCTACTACCTCGTCCTGAATCAGCGAAATCATGGCATATCCGCCACCGAAGCAGAAGAGTCCGATTTTGAAATAGGTACAGAAGAGTTGTAGATAAATCATTTTTGTGTAAGTTTTCCATAAATCAAGCCGCCGATTGCAGCAGCCAAAACGATGTATATCGGGGAAATGCCCCAAATCCATATCAGGAGGGCAGCTGCGATGGGTATCAATATGGTCCGTATGTTGATGCCGATTTCTTTGGCTGTTTTGAAAACAGGGATGGCAATCAGTGCGACTACGGCAGGCCGGATGGCTTTAAACATTTTCACTACATAGCTGTTCTCATTGAAATGTCTGAAAAATAAAGCAATAGCCAGTATAATCAAAAAAGAAGGCAATATGGAGCCTAAAGTGGCCACAATACTGCCTGCATTTCCTTTTAATTTATAGCCCGTAAGAATGGATATATTGACAGCGAATATGCCTGGGAGCGATTGTGAAATGGCCACCATATCGACAAATTCGCTTGCATCAATCCATTTCTTTTGTTCGACAACTTCTTTCTCTATCAGTGGCAACATGGCGTATCCGCCCCCGATGGTAAATGCGCCGATTTTAGTGAAAGTACGGAATATTTGCCAATAGAGGTTCATTATTACCGGGTTCTCCTGACACTTTTGGTTGGAGCAGCCGAGGATTTTTCCACTTTGCTCTCTTTTGGCTTTTCTTCTTTCTTCGGTTTTTCGCTCTTGCTGCTGGTCTTCTGCGATTGCTTAGCGGTTGCGACAACTGTAGTATCTTCCTGCACCCAAAGTTGTTTTTCAAAATCTTTCAGTTGGCTTTCGATACTATCCTGGGCATGTTTCAAGGCTTCGAGGTTATCGCTTCCTACCTGTTGAGACAAAGTCAGGTTTCGCATGTTGACCGTTTTCACGATATCGCCGGAAAACATTCTTTTGGTGAAATAATCATCAATGGTATACGACAATGCATTGTTGTAATCCGAAGTCATAATCATTTCCCGGGAAAGATAAGGTCGGAGGTTTTCGTAGGGAATCCAGAACAGGGCGTAACTCCGGAAGCCCCCAATATCAAAATCTTCCTGTACTAAAATCGGGCAAATGGCTTTTATCTGTGATTTAAAAGAGCCGGTCGCTTCATCGAAATACCAGGCTTCTTTAATCATGTATTGCAATACTTCCGAAGAAGGGATATCTGTCTCTTCTATTATAATTTTTTTATTTTCACCTGCGCCTTGACTTGTGTGAATTATCCCGCGAGCTGTCAGTATTTCCTCGAAATCTATTATTTCGGAGTCGACTAATCGCTCATTTTCATAGTATTTGTAAGCCGTAACTTTATTGTCGGCTATTAATTTGAAAATCAGGGTGCAAAGATTCTGACGGTTGCCTAAAGGTTGCGGTGGGTAGAGCAAGGCGGCATTATTCTCTTTTGTCAGGTCAATATTACGGTAAATTTCCCGAAGCCATACGACACGTACCGGTTCTTTTGAATTTTCCGTATTTTTAATTTTCGCCCTGTCGGTCAATGCCGGCGTTTTGTCGACTTGCACTTCCGACGGACGTTGGCGGGTGCGGGTTGGCGGTTGCTGGGAAAAGCCTTCCTGGGCAATCATTAAAAAGCCCAGTATCAAACAGCTATAAAAAAACGGTCTCATATATGATGAATTATATTGTTAATTAATAGTTATTTCCAAAGGTGAATTCAGCCTTCTTTCGCCGCCACCCGGTTCACGAACAATAATACCGGTGACGTATAGCCTTTTTCCACGTTCTAACCTGCGTATCACCTCTTTTTGGGCAGCGGAAAACTGCGATCCGTCGGAAAGTACTACCGAAGACATATTCAGATTATCCGTTGTAAGGATTTCAAATCGTAGCACATTGAAAGCAATATTCAATATTCCGTCATCAATAGCGGCTTTTACGCCTTCTATGTTTATCAGCGTTGCTTTAGCCAATCCACGTCCGCCGCTGAATTTCACGGCATTTCCGTTGGCATCGGTATAGGTTAAGTAAGCGGTGGGATCCGGCAGTCGTCTCACGTTGAATTTGTTGGACAGTTCCAAAACCCGACCGTCTGCCATCTTGGCTCGAACCGTAATGATGGCTTCCTTACCGGCAGCAGCGGGAAGAGCGCCCCATACACCGTTGCCTTTCGGAGTAAGGGCGCCATTTGTCATACCGGCGGTAATATTCTGGCTGGCAATACCCGAAACAGCGATATTCACAGGGTTGTCGATACCGGCATAAAGGACATTCATCAGCGTCGGCGCTATGGTTGCTATCGGTTCTACAACATTGTACTGGGTTGAAAACGGATATTCTTTCAGTCCGCCGTCCGGTTGGGGCATTTCAATACGCCCGGTTACAGAGAAAGTTCCGGTAGAGCCGGCTCCGGCCACATAATGACCATTGGCTTCATCGGGCAGATAGTTGCCGTTCACGAATACACGGGGTTGTTGGGTGGAATCCTGCGCTAAAAGGCCGATATCGGCCTGATAAGAACCGCCTCGCATCACAATCTGGGTCTGTGGAATGACGAACGGTTCGACTTTATTTACCCTGTAATCGCTCAAGTCGATATTTTTCACCAAATCGCTCAATACTTCTCCTTCGGCATAACGTATATCGTTTTGCAATTTAGTCAATAATGTTACGGCAGCCGCTACCGGCATTTGCCAAAACATAGATTCTTCCCATGTCTGTTTGTTTTCTTTCGCCTTCCTGGAAGGTTCGGTGCTGAGGTTGCTGCTGATTATCTCTTGGATAGAGGGGTTGCTCACCATGGAGATAACATATTCGCGATAGCCGTTTATTTCCGATTTCAGTTTAGCGCCATCGTTTTTTCCTTTTTCGAACATGATTTCGAAGGCGGCATTCAAGTCGTCGGCATGTTTCAATTCTTCAGGATTTCCATTTTTCCCATCGGATTTTTTGACAATCCGGATTTTTAAATCCTGTATATAATTGAATAATGAGTCTGTTCGATTTTTCACATGATCTCCTTTTACATACCAAGCCTTTGTTTTTTCTTCGTTTGCTTTGAAATATTCCTCCAAATCTTTGAAAATGCGTTCGTTGCGTTGCGTAGATGATTTGACGGAACGAAGCAGGCTTTCTTCAACCAATTCAAAGCCGTCCAATACCTCCGTCGAAACGTTGAGGGCGAGCATGCCGATGAAAACCAGATACATCAGGTTTATCATTTTCTGCCTCGGTGAATTCGGACTGTTTACTGCCATCCTGTATTAATTATGAATTATTAATTAAGAATTATGAATTGGGGAATTATATTCCGGGATTGTAGGGGTTCGGGTTGAAATTCGAATTTCCGCCCGCTCCGTACATATTCATGGTCATTGCATTCAACAAACGGTTGTAAACGCTGTTGAGGGCATGCAACTGTTGCGCCATTTTTTCAGTTTCGCTACGGAATACCGAGCTATCGACAATGGAACCTTCATATAAATCCTTGATGCGCATCAGGCCTGCATTGATTCGTTCTATGGCATCAATCTGCGAACTGACACTCTTCAGTTGTATTTCGTATATTGTATTCAAACCTTGTATATTGCGGTTCAAAGACTCCATCTGGTGTACATATCCGCGCGAAGATTGGTTGATACCGTCGGAATTGTCCGTAATACTTTTGTAAGAGTTGAGCAATATATCCGATACGTCCGTCAGACTGTTGGTGACCGAACTGAATTTCTGCATGTTTTCCGACATGTCGGTCAGCTGGTCGAGGTATTGCTGGGTAGCATCCGTCATTTCGGCCATTTTGGAGAGTTGGTCGGCTGCGGCAGCCATCTTTTTGATACTGGCTGTCAGGGCATTGCTGTCTTCTTCCGAAATGTTTACGGTATTCGGTATCCCGAATGATTGGCGAACTTCTTCGGACGACATAACTTCAGCTGCTTCTCTTGCGCTTGTCGGGGCTTGTGTTCCGCTTGTTCCGCCGCCGACAAAACCACCGCCGAAACCGCCACCGCCACCGATGATAACAGTGCCACCGCCACTACCGGCGTTTGTTCCGGTTCCTGCTCCCGCTCCCGCTCCCGTCATGTTTACGCCTGTATCTTTGCCGTCGATACGTATGGAACTGCTCCCGGCGCTGACTCTATTGACGCCGAGAATCGGTTGGTTTTCCGCTTCTTCTTCCGTTTCCAATGCAGGGAAAATACGATCCCATTGCCAATCTCTTGACGGTTGGTCGAATGCGGAGATTGTGAACACGATTGCTTCGGTGACGAAACCGACATACAACAAGATGTTTCCCAAACCATACGGCCAGTGCATCAGCTTTGCCAATACACCTACAATAATTACTGCGGCCCCCAGACTATAGAAAACCTGAAAAAATCTTTTCCCTTGGTCGCCGGATAAGAATTTTTCAATAATATTTTTATATCTTCTTCTGAATCCCATGATAATGTGAATTATGAATTATAAATTTATGAACAATCATTTTTTACTTTTAACTTTCGAAAATCCGACCTGTGTACGTACACAGCGGAAGCCGATATAGGAGCGCTGCTCATTCTGGTATTCGAATGTTCTTACGTCGGACCGAATATTGTGCGCTACATCTTTCCACGAACCACCTCGGACAACTTTTTTCTTCAGGGCGTAAGGGTCTTCTTTGGCAGTGTTGTAGCGATATTCAGGGTTCATATCGCTCATGATTTCGGGTCCCGATTCCAAGTATGCGGTGGAAGTCCATTCCGCCACATTACCGGCCATATCGTACAGTCCAAATTCGTTAGGAGAGAAAGAAGCCACTTTGGCCGGAATAAAATGCCCGTCTTTGGTATAGTCTCCATCGCCCGGTTTGAAATTGCCTAAAAAGCAGCCTTTGTCTCCGGTTACGCCATTGAAACTCCATGGATAAGCGTTTTCCGATTTCCCGCTTCGGGCTGCATATTCAAATTCGGCTTCCGTCGGCAAACGATAAGGTTCTATGCTGTTTTTGAAATTGGCATCCAAAGACTTTTTTAAGAATTCCGTTCTCCAATGACAGAAAGCATTGGCCTGCTCCCAAGAGATGCCCACCGCCGGATAATCATTATAACCGGGATGATTGAAATACAGCCGCATGTAAGGTTCGTTGTAAGCATTGTTGAAGTCATTTACCCAAACGGTTTCATCGGGATAAATATTGACAATGTAAGTATTCAGAAAATCCCAGATAGAACTCAGGGGGCGGGTGATTGTTTCGGAAATAATCTTTCCGTCTTCGCTGACATAAGCCGTATCCTTTGAAATGATTACGATTTCGTTCGGGTCTATCGTAATATCCGTATTTCTCACCCTTTCGGCCGGGTCGATTCGGTTTCTCCGCAGGGCGTACCCGGTTGCATCGAAGATAGAGTAGCGGAAAACCATCTGTTTGGGGTCTAACTTGGATTCTCCGGTAATCGGGTTTGTCCAGTTCACGCTGAGCATGGCTGCCAGTTCGTCTTCATTCGCCCTTCTTTCCGTAGGAATGGGTCTTTTCCAGTCTAAAATCGGCGGTTCAATCGGGTTTCCTTCTTTGTCTTCCTCTATTTTGAACAAATCGTTTCCGCCAAAAGCAGGGTCATAAAGTCGTTCGCGGATGATGGAATCCCTCACCCAATAAACAAATTGGCGATATTCTGCGTTGGTAATCTCTGTCTCATCTATCCAGAAAGCATCAATCGAAACACCTTTCGGGTCCTGATAATTACCCCATAATGAATCTTTTTCCGCCGGTCCCATTGCAAAGGATCCCCTTTTAATCAATACCATACCATGCGGGCTTGGCTCACCCCAAACAGGAGCGCTTACGCCGGTGAGTTCTCCTCCGTCGCCTGATAGTGACCTTCCGCATGATGCGAAAATGATAGCAGCCAGGGCTAAGAAAATCAAATTTTTCATTGTACTATAATATTCGAACGCTTTTATGTTTGTTTTTAATACCTTTCTTCAAATTCATATCCATAACATACCGGATAAATACCTCGTGGCTTCCGGTCGATTCCTTGATTATCTTGGAAATAGGAAAATCGTAGGCATAACCGGCTTCAATCATCTTGAATTTCGCTCCCAGCATCAGCACCATGGCATCTCCGTTTCGCCAAGAAAGACCACCCCAGAATTTTTTATCATAAATCATTCTTACAGAGACGTCTAATTGTGCATTCCGCCACATCGCTTTCATCATATTTCCTTCCACTTTTTCTATCAAAGAATCCGGGTCAAGATATAAAGAACTCATTTCTACCGTTTTTGCCAGGAGTGTAGGCCGTAATTCTAATAACGGATTGTTTAACTGTATATTGTATCCGGCCGTAAAATAATATGTTCTGGGGACTTCATAAGTGTAATTTTCGCCCAGTTCCAATTTGGGATACAGCAAATGCGTTACGGATAAACCGGTAAACCATTTTTCCTTGGAATAAAAGACGCCCAAAGAGGCGTCAAGGCTTTTGCCGGATACTTCCGATGTAGGAATGGCCGGGTCATTCGGGTTATGGTATTCGTCGTTATCGGGAATTTCTACTTTGCTTCCATCAAAAGTCTGATTGATGTATCCGACTTGTAAGCCCGCGCTGAAGAGTCCTTTTGCGATTTTTTTCTTCCATGCGTATTGTCCCGAAAAAACGGATACGCTGAACAAACCGGCTCTGTCATTATACATGGAGGCGCCGACACCGTGAACCTTCCCCATAAACTGATAGGGCATTTGGGCTGCCAGAATCGTTGTTCTCGGTGCATTTTCGATACCCAACCATTGCAACCGGCTTATCAAAGTCAACTGCAAATCTTCCGTCTGGCCGGCATACGCCGGATTGTAGTAATTAGTGATTGCCCAATAATTACTCAACTGCGAATCGAATTGCGCCGTCAGGGGATGGATTCCGACTAAACCGCTTATTACTATGAAAAGAAATTTTTTCATCCGTAATAATAACGCAAACTTTGATAAATAATTGTGTAAAGTGTTTTTTCATTACACACACTTATAAATCCGGAGATTTTCATGTACGGATACCCGACAGTTTGTTGCATCGCCACCCAAAATGGTAAGTGTTGTCTATTCGGATAAAAAAATGTATCTTTGTCGCATTGGAATCATTTAATTAACAAAATTCGATATAAAACTGTTTTATTTATTACATTGAACGCTAAATTTACATATCTGTTGTTGATTTGTATGCTCGTGTCTTTTCCCGCGCGTGGAGAAGTATATGACGGTTTGAATATAAGAACATACGAATGGCACATGAACGCCCTGAATTTTCCCCGTACCCCGGGCGGAGACAGCGTTTTTGCCAAACCATACAACCAATTTTGGTATTTCAACGTGGATACACTCTGCTATCGAATGGCTACGGAGGGGCATAGCGTTTTGACGGACGACTTGCTACATCACTATTACTATCAGATTGCGGATTATGCTTCGGAGGAACAGATTGAACGCGGCTACCGAAAAATGATTGCCGCCGCAAAAACATACAACTGCGTCTGGCTGCGCGATGAAGCGGAATATATGAAAGTAAATGCGTCCTATTTCTCCAAACTGTTTAACGGTCCCGGCGTTTCGGAAGAGGAACTGGAGACTTCCCTGAAAGAAATGCAAGGGCTCACCGCACAGGCTATAGAAAAAGGTTATAAGAGCAGTCAAGTCGAATTACTGTTTGAAGCATTTCAAATATATAAAGAATTTGGAAGCTATGCAAAAGCATTCAAATACGCCCCGGCTATCCTTGCGGAACTGGAAAAGGCAAGCGAAAAGGAGCGTTATAACAGACACGGCATTTATTTTTACGTCGGAGATGCCTATTATCGCTTTCACGACTACGAGCGCGCCATTCCCTGT
>JAITQA010000116.1 GCA_031289145.1 Dysgonamonadaceae bacterium
AATAATGGACACGGTGACCGCACAAACCCCGTAAGGCTGAAAGCCTGTTATATCCCAGCCCAATGGCAACGCCTTGGGTGAATGAACGGAATCATTGAAAATGGCAATGCAAAAACACAAAAAACAGCTGTATATCGGGCTTTCAGCCCTCCAATCGTTGTATTCCAATCGTTGTACCCCAAGGCGTTGCCATTGGGCTGGGTTATCAAAGGCTTTCAGCCTTTTTCAAGGGCAACGCCCTTTAAGCAATAGCATAGGGCAACGCCTTGGGTCAATAGTCCGTCAGGACTTGCATATCAATAGAAAAATGTTCCCGTCAATGAAACATTTGTCCGTAGGACATACACACCGGATGGAACCCCCTGACGGGGTATGGCATACGGGAGAAGCCGGTTTCTATGGATATGTATTCCCTACGGGAAATCGGGCGCCATCCCGGTTCGACGTAGCGTCGTCGCTAAAAGCCGGACTTCGCCGAACAGAGAAAATAGTTGATGATTTTATTTCCACCAAGAAAAATTGTCCGAAATAATAAGTTCCGTTTTCTCTAAATGATGCGTAGTCTTCATCGGAATAGTCTTGTAGGCGAGGTGGTATGTTGCTGCAAATTGTCGTATTTCCGGCGTGTTGTCGTAAGTTAGCATAAATTTGCCGTTCAATTTGGAAGTTAGAGAAAAAAGCCGTTCATGATCAATTTCAGAAAGATTGTACAGCCTCTTTCCTGCAACAGTATAAGGCGGGTCAATGAAGAAATAAACGTCTTTGTTGTTCAGGTTTTGCCCTAAAACATCAAATGCATCGCCTGTAATAAATTGAATTTTCTTTTTTACATGGCTGATGGCAGTAATTCTATCATGCAACGTTTTAGGATACCATCGAGACGCTATCCCTTTTCCGTTTTCTCCGTTTTTAATCATACCCGAACCCTTGGCGAGAATACCGCCATGGAAAATGCGGTTTCGGAGAATCGTACAAAATGCCACATCCTCTATTTGTTTATCAGGCTTTTCCAATTCTGCTTTGATATTATCAACCGTCAAGTTGTAGGAAAGTATTTTATCGGCAAGCCATTGATTTTGTCCATTTAAAATAATTTCCCAAACGGCGGCGATTTCTTCATCTTTTTCGACCATCGTAATATGATTGGCCAAATTTTCAAATGCTGCAGTAAGGCTTACGATACCGCCTCCGGCAAAAGGTTCAACCAGTTCGGCAACCGGTTTGTTGTTTTGCCTAAGCCATTGCCTGACCGTTGGTATAAGCCATGTTTTACCTCCCGGATAACGAAAAGGGCTTCGCTGGGGAACAGATGCAACATTCGTAATGGTTGTTTCTGCATATTCTTCGCCAAACAAATTCATTTGTGCATTCATTCTACAACAATATTTTCAAGGTTATGTATATTGATTCCGCCAATACGTTTCGCATCTAATTTCTTTTGCAATAACTGCGTAAAATCAGTTAATGAGCCGGCCTCAAACTTGGCAATTTGTTCCAATGCCATTGCAAATTGGGTATAAACAACCTTTTGCAACGTCAGTTCCAATCGTTTTTCTTGTTTACATGGCTCCAAGTCATAAAGAAAAAAGGCAAAGTCCGCCTCCGATTTGCTCACTTCGGGAAGCGTTGGCAACGTTTCGTAGAATGCTGTTTGCAAAGCAACTGCTTGTTTTTTATTCCATTGTTTCAGTATAGAACCTTTGGCAATAATTTGAGGAATTAATCTTTTTCGTGATGAAGATAGATAATCAGGCTTTGGATATTTAAGGGCGTGTATCCAATTGAAATCCGGTGTCGGATTTTCCAGATAGGCGGTAAACGGTCCCGACAGATTGCCTGAAATGTACACAGCTTGAACCTCCAAAGAACCAAAATCAATGATTCTACCCTTTTCATCATAAGAAACCAACACATAATCAATGTTCCCGGCAGATTTTCCGAATTTATCTTTTAGCTTTACTTCACCGACATGCGTCCATGTTGTTTTTTCGTCAAAAATAAATGCTGCCGCGTCGCTCATAATTTTCCAGTCTTCACGAAACCGGATAGGACAAATAATTATCGGTTGTTTTTTATGATACAAGCTACAAACACCTAAAGGTAATTCAATACTGTTTTTAGTGCAGTTGGAGACAATATTGTTGAACGGACAGAGTTTGTTTTTGCGATAGCGAACAGCTCTATCTGATTGATTCTCTACCGAAAAACCAAAAACTTCCGACAAAGGTTGAAACTTATCCGTTGTATTCATGTCGCAAAGGTAGTAAAATATTTGATATAGTTTTTTCGGTTCGCCGAACAGAGGCAAGGCAAGAGCCTTGCTTTTAGCGCGACGAAGTCCGGATACTTCGCCGGACAGCGGAAGCAATTATACTCTCGCCGGCCATAATTAGGGTCTCGTTTGCCATACGGAGGGTCTTTTTTGCCATAATTAGGGTCTCGCCGACCATAAAAATAGCCTCCGACCCCATAATTAGGAGGAGGGAGGCCATTTTTTTGAATGCGGGAAGCTACGCCGAACAGCGTGTTGCGGGACAAAATCATGAAATAAAAATCAGCATTTCAAGCAGAAATCCGGCTAAAACTATTATTTGTTTTTGTCAATGCGCAAAGGTGAAATATCCGGTCATGTTCCTCTTTCAAATAAAAAGTCCTATCTTTGCGACGTTAAACACTAACACGTATTTAATCATGGCAACAGAAACTGTAAAAAAGAAACCGGAAAAATCGGCAACCAAGGCGAAAACACCGTCTCCCGAAAAGAAGGAAGAACGGAACAGGGCAGAAATGTTCGGTTATTACAGAGGCAAAATATTCATGGCCGAAGGCGACGTCTTCAATCTCGGATTATGAAGTCCGGCCGTTTGCTGCTTGACACGCATATCCTGCTGTGGGCATTCAACGTTCCCGAGCGATTGGACAGGCACGTTTATGAAGACATCTTCGATTATAACGTGCCTGTTCATGTCAGCGTCGAAACACTGCGCGAAATCGTGATTCTGCGACACCTTGGTAAAATTGGTTTTGAAGTGGATTTGGCAAACATCCTGCAAAATCTTGATAAGTGGGGCATCCGTATTCTCGAAATCAAGCGGAAACATGTTGAGGCGCTCGAAAAACTGTCGCATCCCGTGATCAACGGCAAGACACATGACGACCCGTTCGACCGTATGCTGATTGCCCAGGCCATATCCGAACGCCTGACATTAGTGTCTTCGGACATGAAATTCCCCTATTACCTCGACCTGAATTTTGACCTGATGCGGAA
>JAITQA010000058.1 GCA_031289145.1 Dysgonamonadaceae bacterium
AATTACAATGCATTTATATTGCATTTACTCTGCAGGGTAATTACATGATAATTGCATTGTCTCCAAAAACAGTACATACGGAAAAACCGGATACCCATGTACTTCCCCGAATGCTTACGATACATACTGGATTTATAGGCAAAATTCATTTCGATTACAGATTTTCTTCCGCCTTGCTTTGTGTTATATGTAGATGGCATTTCATCTAAGTTAATCCGAAAATAGTCTGCAAATCCTTTTCTATCTGCCATTAACCATGCCTCGGCTTCATCAACAGCTATATTAAAAATGAAATTTTCATTCTTATTAGAGATCATATTTCTAACGAATAAAGGAGCACAGTCGTTATTGTCTAAGTCCATCAAAAGTATTACCGGATAAGTAGATGATAACACATTAAATTCTGTCATTTTACTTTTTATTTGCCCTCCACGAGCCGGCAACTCCGATATTATTTCAAAATCATCGGAACAATAAGCAAGTATTCGTTTGATGATAGCATGCGTAACGGGGTCTTCCCCTACAATATATACCTTCATATTAAAAGGAAATTGTAAGTTGAGACAATTTTTCAATATTTTGGGGCTTGGTATATGGAATAACCGCCTCTGCAATAGTAAACCCCGCATCTATAATGGGTTTAATATCCTCAATATCACTAACTTTCTTAATGGTTGTTCCTTCCGATGTATTTTGCAATAACAAAACCTCATCGGGAGAAATACCTTTGTCGGAAAGAAGATCGTAACTATGTGTCGTTATTAAGATTTGAGAATTTGATTTTACTTTCTTAGAACGTTGAATTTTAGCAACAAATGCGGGTATTTGGGCTATTATTCCGGAATGTAAATTGATTTCCGGTTCTTCCAAAAGAATAACACCGTTATTATCAATCAATGCAAACAAAAATCCAATCAAACGCAAAGTTCCGTCTGAAAATTGTACCTCTTGTTGCTTACTGCCTTTTGCTCTCCAATGGACATATCTAGCCTCCAAGTGCGGAATTCCCATATTGTCTTTTACAAAGCGTAATTCCTCCAACTGAGGAACGGCTATTTTAATACAATCATTGATTTTTTTAAAATAAGAATTTCTCGTTTTTTCGTTCATTTTAGCCAATCTTTCGAGAAAATTTCTTCCATAATAATCTTCTTTTGTAGAAGAATTTATCACCGAAGTCGATTCACGAACCATTTGTGGAATGACATTCAGGTATTCTATATCTTGAAAAAAAGTTTGCAATTCACGAAATTTGCGGTTAGCATTAACTTGTTCCAAATGCGTGTATTTCAGTGTTTCTTCATCTTCATTGGCAGTCTGTTCATTTCGTTTTAATACATATTTTTTTTCTTGATATGAATAGACTTCTTCCGAGAGAATTTTTACCTGACTTCTTCTGATACCTCCACCGGTGTGGGCAAAATCCAAATGATACCGCCAAAGATTTCGTTCCTCATTGGGATTTCCCAGTTCAACGGTAATAGATACATTGGTTTGTGTTCGAGCCGCAAGGCAGCGTATTTTAGTAATACCTCCTCGTTCCTCCACCGCGCTCTGTAATCCACCCGATTGTTTAGAAATATCACGCAGAAAACGGAAAGCGTCTATCAAATTGGACTTTCCTGATGCATTGGCACCAATTATAAAACCGCGCTCTGTTAAATTTACTTCACAATTCTGAAAGTTTTTCCAGTTGTGTAATTTTATATTCTTTAGTATCATACTATATATTTTTTTAGTCTATAACGGGCAATTCTATTCATTCACTTCCCGATGCAAAAATTCCTAAAGATATTTCCCAATATCTCATCCGTAGAAATTTCGCCGGTTATTTCGCCCAGATAGTGCATACATTCCCGGATGTCCTGCGCGATGAAGTCGCCGGAAAGATGGGTTTTCAATCCTTCTTCTACCCGGCGGATGGATTCGAGGGCTTTGGTTAAGGCTTCGTAATGGCGCAGGTTGGTTACGACTACGTCATCTGCCTGTAAGTCGGGCAGACCGGCCGCTTTTAACAGGACTTTTTCCAAGTTCTCGGTGTTCTTTTTGTATTTGGCTGAGAGATAAATGCGTTCGGCCGGAACGTGAGGCAGAAATTCTTCTTCTAAAATAAGTTGTTCTTCCGGACTTATTTTGTCGATTTTGTTGAATACGATTATCAGTTTTTTGTTTTTCGTTCGCGGAACAATCTGGTCTGCAATGTATTCGATTTCTTTGTTGAAATGAGTTGTATCAATCATCCAGATGATGACGGAGGCTTGTTCTATCTTCTGGATAGTCCGTTTGATACCCAAGGTTTCAATTTCGTCGGCCGTACTGCGGATACCGGCCGTATCGATGAAACGGAACATGATGCCACGGACATCGATTACGTCTTCAATTGTGTCGCGGGTGGTGCCGTGCACTTCGGAGACAATGGCTTTGTCTTCGTTCAACAAATGGTTGAGTAATGTTGATTTACCGGCATTCGTTTCGCCGACGATGACTACCGGAATGCCGTTCTTGATGGCATTTCCCACGCTGAACGAGTGCGCCAACTGCGCTATGACTTCCTGTATTTCCCTGGCCGATTGTACCAATTTGTTCCGGTCGGCAAATGCTACATCCTCTTCTCCAAAATCCAATTCCAACTCAATCAAGGACACAAAATTGAGCAGTTGTGAGCGGAGGTTTTGCAATTCCCTGCTGAACCCGCCCCGCATCTGATTAATGGCCAATCGATGAGATGCCGCCGAAGAAGAAGCGATTACATCGGCAACAGCTTCGGCTTGCGATAAATCCATCTTGCCGTTCAGGAAAGCGCGTTGCGTAAATTCGCCCGGTTGAGCCAATCGGCATCCGTTTTTCAACAAGAGTTTCAATATCTCCTGCTGAATATAAACAGAGCCATGACAGCTTATTTCGACAACATCTTCGCCCGTAAACGAATGTGGTTGACGGAAAACGGCAACCAGCACTTCGTCCAAAATCTCCGTTCCTTTCACGATATTTCCGTGGTTCAAGGTATAAGGAGGTTGATGGACAATGGATTTTCCTGCATTTTCCGGTTGAAAAACCATATTGCACACGGTAATCGCGTCGGGTCCGGAAACACGGATAACAGCAATGCCTCCCGAACCGGAAGGCGTTGATATGGCGCAAATAGTTGTTTGACTGTCGTAGCGAACTTGCCCCGCTATCTCCTGAAAATCGTTAATCATGATTGCATTGTTTTATAAAATAGCATTTATAAAGACATCATGGGATGGCAGGTCTAAGCCCGCCATGACCCGATGATGCTATATTCTATCCAAAACCTTCGTTATCAATTCGTCGAAAGACCCTTTGTAATCGGTATTCATCCCACCGGAATACCGTCCGGCAATGACCAGACAGGCAGTTAGCGCTTTGTGACCCATCAGCCCGGCCAAGCCGGCCAATGCGGCGCTCTCCATTTCGTAGTTTGCTATCTTTAAGCCTTTATATTCAAAGGATTCTATCAAGTGGTTCTGTCCGGGATTAGTCAATCCCAAGCGGACATGACGGCCTTGCGGCCCGTAAAAACCACTGGCCGACAGGGTAATTCCTTTCACCATATCGTGCCCGATTTTATCGGCTAATTCTTTATCGGCATGCACAAAATACGGCATCGCCAGCAAACGGTTCCATTGGGTATGTTTTACGAATTTCTCAGACAGCTCGAAATCGGAAATTTTTTCTCCTTGATCGTAGAAAAAAATCAAACCATCCATGCCCATCGAAATTTCCGATACAACGTACGAACCGATGGGACAAAAAGCTTGCAACCCACCACAGGTGCCTATGCGTACCAATGTTAATTGACGAAACGTTTCTTTCGTTTCCCGTTTTAATAAATCAACATTAGCTAAAGCGTCCAATTCGGTCATGACAATGTCTATGTTGTCACAACCGATGCCATGCGACAGCGCCGTGACTCGTTTCCCCTTGTAAATTCCTGTAATGGTACGAAATTCACGGCTTTGCCGGTCAAATTCAATGGAATCAAAGTAGGCTGCAACCACCGGAACACGTTCGGGGTCGCCCATCATCACTATTTTGTCGGCCAATTGCTCCGGTCGCAAATGCAGATGGAATATGGAACCATCCGAATTGACCGGAAGCTGGTCGGGAGGAATTAATCTCATAGAAATAATTATAAATTAAAAATTATGAATTATGAATTAAATCAACAGACGCGAAATAATTCATAATTCATAATTCATAATTATTTTCAGTTTTTTGCCGGTTTATCGGTTGGCTTTGTCGGCTTCGCAATATTTTCTCTCATATCGGTATCCGCTTGGATATTTTTCATCTTGTAATAATCCATGATACCCATGTTGCCCGAACGGAAAGCTTCTGCCATCGCTTTGGGAACTTCCGCCTCAGCCTCAATCACTTTGGCGCGGGCTTCCTGTGCTTTGGCTTTCATTTCCTGTTCGGAAGCGACAGCCATAGCGCGACGTTCTTCAGCTTTTGCCTGTGCAATGTTCTTATCGGCTTGCGCCTGATCCATTTGCAACTCAGCGCCGATGTTTTTACCTATGTCGATGTCGGCAATATCGATGGACAGAATTTCGAAGGCGGTTCCGGCATCCAAGCCTTTTTTCAATACCACCTTAGATATGCTGTCGGGATTTTCCAATACCTCTTTGTGCGTTTCCGCCGTACCGATGGAAGAAATAATCCCTTCGCCTACACGGGCAATCACCGTTTCTTCACCGGCTCCACCCACCAATTGTTTGATATTGGCGCGAACCGTGATACGCGCTTTCACCAAAAGCTGGATACCGTTTTTTGCAACTGCTGCAATCGGCGGTGTATCAATCACTTTCGGGTTTACCGACATTTGTACGGCCTGGAATACATCGCGTCCTGCCAAGTCGATAGCCGTAGCCATCTGAAAAGTCAGGTCGATGTTGGCTTTTTCGGCCGATACCAAGGCGTGCACAACCCGTTCCACATGTCCACCCGCCAAATAGTGAGCTTCCAATTGGTCGCGGGTGATGTTTTTCAAACCGGCCTTGTGCGCTTCAATCATCGCATTCACAATGACTGGGGGTGGTACTTTCCGCAAACGCATCAGAAAGAGTTGCAAAAGCGAAATGTTAACACCTGATGCTTTCGCTGTAATCCACAATACAAAAGGCACATAATAAAAGAATATGGACAATAGGATAATCGCTCCTATTACAAAAACAATCCATATAAACGCTGCTGGATCCATAATTATTTTTTTTAAATTGTTATTGAATATTGTTTATTTTATATCGAATATTATTTTGTCTTAACAATCAACTGCATGGGAAAAACCTTGATGACAACAATTTCCGTATTTTCATCGACAAATTCACCTAAAGTCTTCGCTTCCATCGTGATATTGTTTACTTTCACTTTACCCATCGGATTCAAACGGGAAATACAAATGCCCACGTCTCCGACAGCTATATCCAACGTTTCTTTCGAGGCTACCGTAGAATCGATGTTGGTCTTTAGCGCTATGGTATCCAACATTTTGGATTTGACCAAATACACAAAGGATATTCCTATGGCCGCTGCAACGACAATCAAGGTGATAATACCGCCCGTCGTTCCCAAACTCCGGAAAGCATAATAAATACCACCGATGGAAAATAAACCTCCTGCCAAGGCCGCCAACGTAATCCCGGGAATAAGGAAAATTTCTATCAGAATCAATACGATTCCTACCAAACACAATACTACGACTATCAGTATATCCATAATTCAAATTTCTATTGTTGTTTTTGTCTTAAAAAATTTATCTCTAAATTGCGTGCTTCCACCTTTGCTTGTTTACAGATTCCGTACAAATCCTCTAATTGCTTCTCATTTGCTAAAATAGACGATTTTAAGGATTGTTTCTTTGCTGCATTACCCCGCGCATATTCCTGCCGTTGACTATCCAAAGAACTTTCCATATCCCTGATTTTTTCCTGCAATGTTGTTGCCTTGAGAAACGAATTTTTCGCCGCATCGCTATCGAAATCATTCATGGTGTAATAGACAATATTGTCGTTGATGACAAAAGTAAAATCTTTTTTTGTCTTTTGCCTTTCTTTTTCAATATTGTTTCTGAATTTATCCAAAAAAGACTGATAATTAACATTTTGCGTCCAGGTATCTCTAATCGCACTGATTTTAGCCCTTTCAATCAATGCCTGTTCGTCCCGGTTTTCAACAGGCTTGAATTCATCGTTCGGAATAAAAGTATATACGATTACTTTCCCTTCGGGTTGAAAGCGGTCTGTAGCAAAATAGCCAATGCCGTTTACTTCATCAATGGCCAGCATATAATCGTTGTAAATGGAATTGAAAGGCATACCCATTTGATTGGGAGACAGGTAGGTGTCGTTATTCATATTGTACCTGCTGATAAAAATATCATATCCTCCTATCGATTCGCTACCGGTTGATGCATAATAAACGGTTAAGCCGTCAGGCATGACAAATGGAAAATTATCATCACCCAATGTATCAGTCGGCAAATCCAATATTTTGTCTTCCGACCAGTTCTTGGAAATATTGAGTTGCGTATGCAGGCGCAAACGGCTGTTTTCGTCCTCTTTCCCGAAAAAACGACGGTCACCCAATTGGTTTTCATGAATAACCGTATTTCCCGCCTTTTCCAATTTGCCGGATTCTTCTCCCATGAGGTAGGCTGTCAAAAAAAAGTTTTTGTCCGTAATCAAGCTGTCTATGATTTGTATGTCTTCGCAACGCGATACCATTCTTGCTGCTTTTTCCGCCTGTAACATCAGGGGTTTAAGCGCTTCTGCCTCCACATTCTTTTTGTCTTTTATCAACAACTCAATTTGCATCTGGTAAGCATTGGCCGCTTCATTGAAAAGATAGAGCCGGTAATACATGGCTGCCGCCTCTTCATAGTTTTTAGCGTCGTACAGTATCTTCGCATCATCAGGCAGTTGGGCCTGAAGATGGACTGCTGTAAACACGAAAAATAGCGAAAATATACCTGTAATTTGCTTCATTTAATTTATAAACCTTGGTTTAACCGTTTCAAAGTTAATAAATTTTTTGAAATTATTAGACATAATTCAAAAATTAATAGTATTTTTGCAGTCTAAACCCATAAAATTATACGCGAATGTATTTATTAAATGAAATAAACTCTATGGAGATATCCTGGTCTAACTTATCCCAAATTTCCTGGCCGGATTTAGTGGACTTTTTATTGCAGAACGTTTCTCATTTCGGAGGCAAACTGTTATTGTGTGTCGTCATCTATTTTGTCGGACGGAAAATCATCAAATACCTCAATCTGATTATCAGTCGGCTGTTAAACGGTAAGAATTTTGATACTACCGTGGTTTCTTTCCTGAAAAGCCTGATTAACATCGTGCTCACTGCTGTTCTTTTGATTACGATTATCAATGTTTTAGGTATCAACAACAGTTCTTTCGTCGCTATTCTGGCTTCGGTGGGTATCGCTTTAGGTATGGCCATGAGCGGTACTTTGCAAAATTTTGCCGGCGGCGTTATGATTTTGTTATTCCGTCCTTACAAGATTGGCGATTATATTTTAGCGCAAGGGCAGGAGGGTACCGTAAAATCCATCCAGATATTCAATACCGTGATAATTACTGCGGACAACCGTACAATTTATATTCCGAACGGCGGTTTGAGCGGCAACACGATAACCAACTATACAAATCAATCGACGAGAAGGGTTGAATGGACAATCGGGGTTGATTACGGAACCGATTACGATAAGGCAAAATCTATCCTGTCCTCTATTCTAAGGGCGGATAAAAGAGTGTTAGCAGACCCGGAACCATTCATAGCCTTAAAAACACTGAATGAGAGTTCGGTAGATATTCTCATCAGGGCATGGGTGAATCGTTCCGATTATTGGGACGTCTATTTCAATGTCAATGAGCAAATCTATAAAACTTTTGCCGATAAAGGCATAAATATACCTTTCCCACAGATGACTGTGCATTTGGCAAATAAAAGCGAGGCATAATCTTCCGGTTATACCACTTCTATTCCTTTGTTTTTCAGTAGTTTCAAACCGATGTCTTTCAGTTTGAATTTCTGGATTTTGCCACTGCCTGTCAGCGGAAATTCTTTCACAAACAGGACATATTTTGGAATTTTATGTCGGGCGATTTTTCCTCTGCAAAATTCTTGCACTTCCTCCGGTGTAAGCAGGGCGTCGTCGTAAGGGATAATAAAAGCGCCCACTTCTTCACCGTATTTTGCGGAAGGAATACCGGCTACCTGAATGTCTTTTACACCCGGTAAATGATACAGAAATTCTTCTATTTCACGCGGGTATATGTTTTCACCTCCACGAATAATCATATCTTTGATTCGTCCGGTGACCCGGTAGTAGCCGTTTTCGTCTTGAATGCCCAAGTCGCCGGAATGTAAATAACCGTTTTTATCAATGACTTCGGTTGTGGCCTGCGGATTTTTGTAATAGCCTTTCATCACCAGATAACCTTTGCAACAAAGTTCTCCCTGTACACCCGGCGGACATTCTTCACCTGTGTCCGGATTCAAAACCTTGACATCGCTAAACGGATATTCTTTTCCGACCGTTGTACAACGGGCTTCAAAAGGGTCTTCAATGACCGAATGCGTCATTCCGGGGGAAGATTCGGTCAAACCATAAACACTGGTAATATGGGTGATATGCAGTTTGTCGGTTACTTTTCGCATCAACTCAATCGGGCAGAGCGACCCTGCCATGATACCCGTCCGCAATGAACTGACGTCAAACATCGGGAACATCGGATGATCCATCTCAGCGATAAACATAGTCGGAACGCCGTATAAAGCCGTACAACGCTCCTTATGAATGGAAGCCAGCACTACCAGGGGGTCAAATTTCTCAACCACTACCTGCGTCGTACCGTGTGTCAGGCAAGCCATAGTGGCCAATACAACTCCGAAGCAGTGGAACAAAGGAACACAGCAGCACAATTTATCATCTTGTGTAAAATGCATTCCTTCTCCGGTGAAATAACCGTTATTCACAATGTTGTGATGAGAAAGCATCACGCCTTTGGGAAATCCGGTCGTTCCGGAAGTATATTGCATATTTGCTACATCGTGACAGTCAACCTTCGCTTTCAATTCGTTTAGCTTGTCGTTGGAAACGGATGTTCCCAGCAGTAACAATTCAGCCGTATTGTACATGCCCCGGAATTTTTCCTGACCGATAAATACCACGTTTTTCAAATAAGGGAAACGTTCATTTTTGAGATAGCCGCGTTGTGATGTTTTCAATTCGGGGAGCATGGCATTTACCATATCCACGTATGAACCATCGAAAACACCTTCGGTGATACACAAGGTATGAATATCGGAATCGCTCATCAGGTATTCCAATTCATGTTGTTTGTAATTCGTATTGACGGTAACGGCTACCGCTCCGATTTTTGCAGAAGCGTAAAGGAATGTCAGCCAATCCGGTACATTTGTAGCCCAGATACCGATATGGGTTCCGGTAGTTACACCGATTGAAATCAAACCTTTGGCCATATTATCTACGCGCGTGTTAAATTGTTTCCAACTAAACCGTAAATCGCGGTCGGAATAGACCATATATTCTTTCTCCGGACTTGTTTCCGCCCAATATTCTAACCATTGTCCGATGGTTCTATCTGATAATTGCATAGTTGAATGAAATATTATATAGGGGTATAAATTACAGCCAACATTTTCGCTCCTTGCGAATCTGCGGCATGCACGTGGTGAGCCACAATGGAATCGTAATAAATACTATCTCCTTTTTCTAAAATATAAGTGTCATTACCATACGTAATTTCGAGACTGCCTTCGAGGCAAAAAATAAATTCCTCCCCTTCATGAGAAGAAAGTTGGAAATTTCCTTTCTCTTCACGCGGCGTAACCTGAATAAAAAAAGGTTCTATATGCCTTCCCGACTTATCCGAAGCCAAAGAATAATAATCCATGTGCGTATGGGAAACTGTTTGGTTGGTCGAAAAACTGATACTTTCCCGGTAGTCCTTTCTCCGGGAAACAACGGGACCTAATGCCTCATTGTCATCCAAAAAAGTGCCCAAACGGACGCCTAATACACGGGCGATTTTAATTAAAGGCGTCAATGAAGGTAATTCTTTATTTTCCTCAATATGAGCTATTTGCTCGACGCTTAACCCGGTCCTTTCAACCATTTCAGCTAAACTTATTGATTTGGACTCTCGTAATGACTTAATTCTACTCCCTACCATTTTATCAGTATTTATTCAGATTGTATTTATATTTATTACAAATTTATTCATTCGACTGACGATTATTAAGGCACAAAGATATAACATTATTTCAAAATAAACAAAATATTTTTATCCGGATAACTGTAACTGTAGTTTTAGCCAAACTGTAAAATAGTTCCCCATTTTTGTGAATATCAATGTTTTTTTTGTAATTTTGCAAAAAATATTTTAAATTTATCTGATATGAAACGATTTCTATTTTTATTTTCTGTTTTGTTTTTATCTATCACTATTTCTGCACAGGATGCAGCTAAGTTGTCAACTGAACAACCGGTTGATACATTTCTGTTTACAACCATCAAACAACTTCCGGTCACACCCGTAAAAAATCAGTCCAGTTCGGGCACTTGTTGGAGTTTTTCGGGTATTGGATTGATTGAAGCCGAATTATTGCGTTTGGGAAAAGGCGAGTTTGATTTGTCGGAAATGTTTGTGGTGCATAAAAATTACGGAGACAAAGCAAAAAAGTATGCACGTATGCACGGGGCAACCAATTTTGCGGGAGGAGGCTCTTTCGCCGATGTTTTGGATTGCATCAAAGACTATGGAATTGTCCCAGACGAAGTTCAGGCCGGACTTAACTATGGAGATACGATTCACAGACATTCCGAATTGGATGCGATTCTGAAAGCTTATATCGACGCCGTAATCAAAAGCAAGAAATTGTCAACAGCGTGGCATAACGGACTGTCGGGAATTTTAGACGCCTACTTGGGCGCTTGTCCGGAAACATTCACCTACAAAGGAAAACAGTATACACCCAAATCTTTTGCGCAGTTTTTGGGAATTAATCCGGATGATTACATATCCCTTACTTCTTTTACTCATCATCCTTTTTATCAGTCATTTCCGATTGAAGTACCGGATAATTGGCGATGGTCGTATTCTTATAATATTCCTTTGGACGAAATGATGCAAATTGTGGACGAAGCGATTAATAAGGCGTATACGGTGGCATGGGCAGCCGATGTCAGTGAAACCGGGTTCAGTAGGAAAGGTATTGCCGTGGTTCCGGATGTCAATGCTACGGAGGGTCCCGGATCCGATCAGGAACGTTGGTTGGGACTAAGTCAATCGCAAAGAGACAAAAAGATACTTTCCCTGACATCTCCTGTTCCGGAAAAAAAGATTAGCCAGGAATTGCGTCAAACAGGTTTTGATAATTATGAAACGCAGGATGACCATGGTATGTTGATTTACGGAACCGCACAAGACCAATACGGCAGTAAATATTACTTGGTGAAAAATTCATGGGGAAACACCGGTTCCTATCAAGGTATATGGTATGCTTCTGTTCCCTTTGTAAAATACAAAACGATTAGTATTGTCGTACACAAAGATGTTTTATCCAAGGAATTGAAAAATAAATTAGGCATCAAATAAAACGATGGACACAAAAAAATTAGTTGATGAATTAATTGCATTGGCTTTTAATGAAGATATTGGTGACGGGGATCATACAACTTTAAGTACGATTCCCGGCACCGCTGTCGGTAAGGTACAATTGATTATCAAAGAAGAAGGAATATTGGCTGGAGTAGCAGTTGCCGATTTGATTTTTCATGCTTTTGACCCGGATTTGAAAATGACCTTTTTCATTATAGACGGATCCGAAGTAAAATATGGCGATATTGCTTTTACCGTAGAAGGGAAAGTCCAATCTTTGCTGCAAACCGAACGTTTGGTACTGAATGTTATGCAACGGATGAGTGGAATAGCGACCACTACTCGCCTATATGTGAAGAAATTGGAAGGTACGAGAACGAAAGTTTTAGATACGCGAAAAACAACACCGGGCATGCGAATACTTGAAAAAGAAGCTGTTCGGATAGGAGGGGGAGAAAATCATCGTATCGGTCTGTTCGACATGATTTTGTTGAAAGACAACCACGTTGATTTTGCCGGCGGTATAGAAAATGCAATTGCACGGGCTAAAGAATATTGTTGGAAAAAAGGAAAAGACCTCCCTATTGAAATCGAAGTGCGGAATTTTGATGAATTAAACAGGGTTTTGAATTTAGGGGGAGTAGACCGTATTATGTTGGACAATTTTAATGTGGAAAACACCCGGAAAGCAGTCGAATTGGTCGGCGGAAAATACAAATTGGAATCCTCCGGTGGGATAACATACAATACGCTCCGCGATTATGCCGAGACCGGTGTGGATTATATTTCGGTCGGCGCCTTGACCCATTCCGTCAAAAGCCTTGACATGAGCCTGAAATCTGTTAAAGAGTGAAGTAATGGCTTGGGTTTTACGCATTATGCTGAACTGCTACAACATCCTTATGATGGCGCCTTCAGTATCTGTGAAACAAACGGTTGGAAATATATCTTCGTCCTGCCGGAGAAATCCTTGAAAACGGTTCATGAGGAACTTACCCTCTCCAAACTTCGCAAGCCGATAGCTGAAAGTTATACTGTGGAACAGGGCTGGCGTATTGCCTGCACCTATCGTTGCCAAAATGAGATTCCGTATCAGAAACATACTTTGAACTGGTTTCAGTGTCTGGAAACCCGGGTTAAGGAAGTCAGGCATCGCGCATGCCATCAACCAGTTGGTGGGAAAAAGCAAAACTGTCAAAAGCCAGCTGGAGGCTCACTCGAAAGAAACGATTCGAAACATTTGTCTAACCTGATAGCCTGTATGCTCGTTACCAATCCTCCCGAAAAGCGCCTCTCTGCTCCCGAAATGAATCATATACGGCCACATCCTTCTTGATGACAACCTTTTACGGCCTGAAAACCGTGGCGGACAGCTCTTGGTCCCGAAGACAAGATGAAACCGGTTATTAAACATATTATTTTTACAACATAGATACAAACTTCCGATTTTATTATTCTCACGTTGGTTGCTTAATTGTAAGTGACAGGATGGCTTTTTACCCCTGTCTACAACTCCTTTGGTTGAATAACTGAATTTATTTAATCGCTGAATCGCTGATGAATCGCTGGGTAAGTGTTTAAAATGATGTAATTCTCAAACTTTTTATTAACTTTGCAGTCATTTAAATTCCATTTGACTATGCAAACGAATCCGCAACTTGAATTGGCAACCAATTATGTGTTATATACCGGACAAAACATTTTTCTAACCGGAAAAGCAGGTACGGGCAAAACCACATTTCTTCATCGCTTGCGTGAAATTTCGTCGAAACGTATGATTGTGGTCGCTCCCACGGGCGTTGCCGCAGTCAATGCTCGCGGTGTGACCATCCATTCATTCTTTCAATTGTCATTCGGAATGCAAATAGGGCTTGACAGAATGAAACAGGAACAAATGCGTTTCAGCAAAGAAAAAATCAATATTATCCGCAGTCTCGACTTATTGGTGATTGACGAAATAAGTATGGTTCGCGCCGATTTATTGGATGCTGTTGATGCCGTACTTCGCCGTTTTCGCACGCAGAGTAAACCTTTTGGTGGCGTTCAATTGTTGATGATTGGCGATTTGCAGCAACTTTCGCCTGTGGTAAAAGATGATGAGCGCGAGATGCTCAAAGAATATTACGATACGCCCTACTTTTTCAGCAGCAAAGCGCTGTGTAAAAGTTTGTTTGTATCGATTGAACTGACTCATGTGTACCGTCAGCATGATGATATTTTCATTTCTATTCTCAATAAAGTGCGCGAAAACAAGCTTGATAAACCGGCGCTCGAAATATTAAACCGGCGTTATATTCCTGATTTTCAGCCTAAAGAAAACGAAGATTATATTACGCTTTGTACGCACAATGCACAAGCGCAGCGTATCAACGATAGTAAAATTAACAGCCTGAAAAATAAAAAATATTGTTTTACGGCCACTATTGAAGGAAATTTTCCGGAATACGCCTACCCTACCGATTTTGAACTGTATCTGAAAGAGAATGCGCAAGTGATGTTTGTGAAAAACGATTCTTCACCCGAAAAACGTTTTTACAACGGAAAAGTCGGAAAAATTACCTACATAGATGAAGACACGATTCGTGTGCTTTGCCGGGGTGATGAAGAAGAAATCAGCGTAAGTCCGCAACAATGGGACAATGTGAAATACAGCCTTGACGAAGTCACGAGCCAGATAAATGAAACGATAGAAGGTTCATTTACGCAGTTCCCCTTGAAATTGGCATGGGCGATAACCATACACAAAAGTCAGGGTTTAACATTTGAACGTGCGATTATTGACGCGCAAGCCTCGTTTGCGCATGGACAGGTGTATGTTGCATTAAGTCGTTGCAAAACGCTTGAAGGAATGGTTTTAAGTACACCGATATATACAAACAGCATCATTAACGACCATACGGTGAGTGGTTTTACGCAAAGTATCGAACAAAATCAACCCGATGAAAATAGATTTCGTGCCGAGCGCATGGCGTATCAACACGAATTGCTAAAAGATTTGTTCCTGTTTGCGACGTTCATCAACCGTATTTCGTACATCCAAAAAATTATCAACGAAAATAAGGGGAGCATTGCAGCAATTACAAGTTCGGCGTTTCGGGAAATGTTGCCGCTTGTACAAACCGATATAATTGACGTTGCAAACCGTTTCCTTTTGCAAATAAACAAGTTGTTGTCTGCTCAGCCGGATGTGGAACAAAACGCTGCTTTGCAAAACCGTATCAGTCAGGCTGCCGTCTATTTTTCGGAAAAAATCAAGATGCTGTTACTCGAACCCGTTTCTAAGATTGACCTTGAGCTTGACAACAAAGCGGTGAAAAAACAATTGCAGAGCGTTGTCAATAATTTGGAAGACGATTCTCGCGTGAAATACGAGAGCCTGCGGTCATGTATTGCAGGTTTTAATCTTGCCGATTTTCTGAAAGCAAAGGCGCTTGCATCCATACAAAAAGAAAAACCCAAGGAGCCCCGCAAATTTACGGCTATCGAAAGCAACGAAATTGAATATCCTGTTTTGTTCAATCGTTTGCGTGTTTGGCGTATGGCAAAAGCCGAAGAACTGAATCTTCCCGCATACAGCGTTTTTTCGCAAAAAGCACTGTACGAACTGGTACGTTATCTGCCTGTTGATAGCAAATCGTTGCTACAGATAAACGGTATAGGGAAAAAGAAAATAAGTCAGTTCGGCGAAGGAATCATCGAAATTATCAAAGATTTTTGCAAAGAAAACAGTATCAAATAACCGGAATAAAAATATAGTCACCGGGGAGTGGTTTTGCGCCTTCTACCACAGAAACCAATTTGTTTTCATGCACTTTGTGGGGAATATATCCCAATTCATCGAACATACGGAGCATATTTTCTCTGTTATTCTCCCACAATTCTACCTGAACGATAGGTTTGCACCTGCGGATAATCTCTTTCATATCCGAAAGTACAATGTATTCAAATCCTTCAATGTCGCATTTGATATAGTCTATCCGCTCCAAATCCCCGAATAATACGGACGGAATTTTCATTTGCGCTTCGAATTTGAATTGCTGGTCCTCAATATTTCCGTCTTTTTGCGGGTCGTAAACATGCGGAAGTCCGGTATTTAAAAATCCTGTCTGGGAAGAAGAAACCAATTCGATTGTCTTTTCTTCGGTTCCCAAAGCATAAGGACAAAGTTGTATATTGTTGAATTTTTTTGCTTTTTCGTTGAAAATCTTGTTGTAAACGGCGATAGGTTCAACGGAAAAAACTTTTCCGGAAGGGCCTGTCCACTTGGCAAACAAAATGGAATAATAGCCCAGATTGGCGCCGATGTCAATCACAATATCCCCCTTTTTTATCAGTTTTTTTACATAATAATGGCAGGCATAACCAATGTCTTCTTTCAAAACTCCGGTTTTGTAAAGCAAAAAATAGCTGCGCTGAAGAATGCGGAGGTAGTTTTCCAAGCCCAAAGATCTAAATATGAATCCTTTTATCTGATTAATCATAAGGGGATATTTTTATAAGGTTTCTTTGATAATCTCTCCGACAGTGGGATGTGGGAAAATCATCGTTTTCATATCTTCCGTTTTCAGGCCTTTTTCGATAGCTATTCCGGCGATAACAATGATTTCCGAAGCCGGATTTCCCAGGATATGGGCGCCCAGAATGTTTCCGTCCGCTCCTTCCAAGATTTTACAAACGCCGTTACTTTGTTCATTTTCAGCGACAAAACGTCCTGAATACGCCATTGGCAATTTTTTAACCGTATAAGGGATATTTTCCGATTGCAAAACTTCTTCCGTCTTACCGACTCCGGCAATTTCCGGATTCGTGTACACTACGCCGGGAACGGCTTTGTACGACATTTTCTCGTTTTTCCCCAGTAGATGACCGACAGCAACTTCCGCTTCTCTGACAGCCGTATGTGCCAGCAATGAAAAACCGGTAATGTCGCCGCAAGCATAAACACAGGGGTGGGAAGTTTGCATAAATTCATTGATTTTCAGCCTGTTTCCCAAAAAGTCCAACCGGAGATTTTCTAATCCAAAACCATTCAAAACCGGCCTCCTGCCTACGCTCAAAAGGATTTTTGAAGTCTCAAGCGTTTGTTTTTCACCATCTTTTTCTATTTCAACCCGGTTATTGTCCACCGAAGTAACTTTTGTTCCCAGATAAAATTCGATACCTTTCTTTGTCAACTCGTTACGCAAGAGAGCAGAAAGTTCCCCGTCCATTCCGCCCAGGATTTCATCCAGCATTTCCACTACTATCACTTTCGTTCCCAGTGTATTAAAAAATGATGCGAACTCAATGCCGATTACCCCTCCGCCGATTATCACCAGGGAATCGGGTACCTCTTTGTTATCCAAGGCTTCACAATTAGTCCAAAACGCCGTTTCCTTGAGTCCCGGTATGGGTGGGATTGCTGTTTCCGAGCCGGTACAAAGCAAGAGATTTTTCGCATGATACAGGGTATCGTTGCAATATATTCCTATACCCTCATTAGCTATAGTCCCTTGTTCGTTATCCATTATAGAAGCTTCTCCTATAACCGTTTCCACACCTGCTTCAGTCATTTTTGCCCGGATTCCGGCCGTTAATTTGCGAACTGTTTTATTTTTACGGGCGATAATCTTTGCCAAATCAAATTGAATATTATCACAGGAAATGCCATATTTGGCCGCATCTTTAGCCGTATGATACACTTTGGCGGAATAGAGCAGGGTTTTCGTAGGGATACATCCCTCGTTCAAACAAACGCCGCCCATGACATTTTTTTCAAAAACAATGGTTTTTAAGCCGCTTTTTCCAGCAGATTCCGCTGCTGTATAGCCTGCCGGTCCGCCTCCTATAATTGCTAAATCGTACATCATCAGTTGTTATATTTAATGGCGCAAAGGTAGTCCTTTTTGTGCATAAAAACAAAATCATCAGACTTCGGCTAAAAACGTTTGCACAGAAAAATTCTGAAAATCAGGAATGACTTTCCATACCTGGTCTCGGATACTTTCGGCAGAATTGGTTGTTGACAAACCGACTACTTTCATTCCGGCTGCATTTCCGGAAGCAATACCGTTGAATGAGTCCTCAAATACAAAACAATCTTTTGGAGAAACAGACAAATCACTTGCAGCCAATAGATAACACATCGGGTCAGGTTTGCCGCGTGTGATACGGTCGGCAGAAACAAGCGTGTCGAAGAGCGACCTGATAGGGAGGGCGCGGAAGACAGTTTCCAACTTTTTATCGTCCGAACTGGTTACCAATCCGATTTTGAACCCTTCTCTCTTTAATTCGGACAAAAACTCCAAAGAGCCGGGAATCGGAGTCATATCTAATTGCAAGTCAAAAGCCCGGTTGTCCGACTCAATAGATTGCTGTTGAGCTAAGGGCAAATGAGAAAAATAGTTGGCAATAATGTTAGGAAGCGTTGTCCCTTTTATTATTTGCTCGAAATTTTCTATTCCTAAATGATAATCTGCTCCTGTTTTTTTCCAAAAATTGTCGTACTGAGGTTCTGTATCAATGATTACGCCATCTAAATCAAAGAGAACTGCAAATTTCTTACTCATCTATTATACTATATTAGGGTTTTTATAATGTAAAATTACATAAAAATTTCTCAAATTCCAAACGTGTATCTAAAAAATCAACTTATCATTTGGTTGAGAATGATTTAATCTTCGTATCCGTTGGCTTTTGATTTCCATGCCAAAGCGAAAATTGCCGCCGACAGAACAGCTACGACTATTAATGCGTAAATAGCTGTTATCCAACCGGTTTTTTCAACCAGCAATCCGATACCCCAACCGGAAACAATCGTACTTCCGTAGCCAAACAGTCCGCAGAATCCTCCGGCTGTAGCTGCTGCCCGCTTGGTCGCTATGTTAGCGGCCGCGATGCCCACCAATGCTTGCGGTCCATAGATGAAAAAACCAGCTGCAATTAAAATCAGATTAGCAGCTATCACGGGGCTGTATTCATCAAGCAAACTGAGCGAGATGAGGCACAAGGTCGCCATCGCCATGCAAATCACACAAGTCCGCGGCGCTCTTCCGCCAAAGAATTTGTCAGTTGACCAGCCTGCAGTAAGCATTCCGGCTATACCGGCTATCTCAAAGGCGGCCACAGACCAGCCTGCATGGCTGATGTTCAAATGCAAATGCTCTTTCAGCATGGTAGGACCCCAATCAAGTATGGCAAATCGTGTGATGTACAAAAAGAAATTGCCTACCGCGATTATCCATATCGTCCGATTCAGGAACACTTTTTCCCGTAAGAATGCCTTAAACTCGGCCGATTCCTCTCTTGTCGGTTTACTCGAAACTTTACCTCCTTTCAATTCAGGCAAGCCCACTGACGACGGAGTATCCCTGACCAGCAGGAACACCAATGCCGTAATTATCAACACAAGGACAGCAGGAATCAGGAAACACCACCGCCAATGTTGTGAGAAGATGGACGATTCGGGAAAATAGCTACCCCAATTGATGCTGACGATGTATCCGCAAAAGATAATAGCTAATCCCGCTCCAATAGAGTGAGAAATATTCCAGAGCGACATTTTCGTTGCCAGCTTTTCCGGTGTAATCCAATGGGTCATCAGACGGGTACAGGGAGGTACGCCCATTCCCTGAAACCATCCGTTGATAATCCAAAAGACACCTAAAATCAATATGGACGAAGATAATCCGAAAAACAGATTAGCGACAGCACACATCACGATACCCGATGTCAGAAAATAGCGGGCATTGCTGCGGTCGCCCCAAATACCGTTGATGAATTTGGACAGTCCGTATATAAGACCATGCAGCGTGAGAAACAGACCTAAATCTGTTTTTGAAATACCCATCTCGTCATTCAAATAGGGCATAGCAATGCTGATATTTTTTCGGACAAAATAAAACAAGGCATAGCCGATGATACAAGCAATCATAGTACGGGCCTCCCAATATTTGAATCTCTTTTGCTCCTGCACATTTGTTTGCCGAACGGCAACGTCATTCATATTATCCATAGTTCACAGTTGTTATTTTGTCCTTTTTACATTAAGTTCCACAAAATCTGCAGGATAATCGGTCTCGATAATGTCCGGATTGGTCGCAATCTCTTTTTTATAGGCTTCGACTCTGGCCTCCAAGGGATTTATCTTATCGGCAGTGGAGGGAATGGAGGTCATGCACATGACACCGTGACTCCGCAATAGCTTGTAAACCTCCAATTGCTCAGGATACATGGTATATGTGACATAGGCCATGATGCGATTCCAGGGAATGCCTGAATTTTTGTACGTTTCATACATCTCCCGATTGCTTATCTCGCAGCAAAACATCACATTGTTGTTGCGTTCGTAATAGAACAGACACTCCTTAAGCGAACGCACAGATAGCATGATATTATGGTATTTGCGCCATTTGCCGTTAAGGTTGTCGGCATATACTTGCCAAGGTACGCCCTTGTTGTCGAAGTTAAATACTGTTTTATCTTTCCCCCATTCGAGCATCTCGTCCAGTGTCGGTATCTTATACCTTGTTATGTTGCCATTCCTGTCTTTCAGGTAGAACTGTTGCAACTCGGCGTATGTATAGTCCGAGACCCTGCCCTTTCCTGTGGTTGTACGGTCTATCGTGGCATCGTGCATCAGTACCAGCACGCTGTCTTTGGTCAATCGGGGATCTATCTCGAAGAACGAAGGCATCATACTCAATGTTTTTTCACACGAGGCGATGCAGTTTTCGGGATACCATTCCAACATTCCTCCGCGATGTCCGCTAATGATAATGTCTTTGTCGGGGGAATAGTGGAAATACTCCTGCAATTCGGTCCTATTTTGGATATGAACGGTATGAAGTTGTTTTATTTTATCAGGCTGTGTTGGAGTCGTAGAAGAGCCGCCATCACCTCCTTCTCCATATCCGGCCGCCAACAATACAGAGGCCAGCAATAACAATGATAGATACTTGTGATTCATGATGCTTTTATTTGATTTGAAGTAATCGGCATAGCCCCCTTTTGCGTACAAACGTATGCGGAAATATCCACACCAAGCTTGTGTGCTTCTCTAATGCTTTTTCCTTGCAACAGGGCTGCGGTAAAAGCGCCGGTAAACGAATCCCCGGCGCCAACCGTATCAGCTACTTGAACTTTGAGTGTGTCTATGTATGAAGTTTCGTCAGCTGTAAAAACATAACTGCCAATGGCGCCTTTTGTTTCTATTACCATTTTCAAGTTATAAGCTTTGAGAAGTCTTTTGCAAAAATCCTGTTCAAAAATTTCAGCGGATTGAGCTAAATCGACTTTCGCAAGAAATTGCGGATCAGATCCACAATTATAAAATAGTTTAGCCAAAGCGATTACTTCTTCCTCGTTTATTTTAAGGATGTTGCACTTTACTAATGAATTGTGGATTATTTCCTTTGAATAGAAATGTTGCCGCAGGTTGATGTCGAAAATCTTCAAGGAATCATTGGGAACGAGTTCCAAAAATCTCAGGATTGTCTCTCTTGAAACCTTGCTTCGTTGCGCCAGTGAACCGAAACAAACGGCCTTGCAATTTCGCGCAAGCGCTTCCATTTGAGCAGTAAACGGTATATTGTCCCATGCTGTGTTTTCACAGATTTCGTATTTCGGAACGCCCTTGTCGTCTAAAGTTACTTGCACTGTTCCGGTGGGATAATCAACCCTTTCAATCAAATTATTAAGGCGTTTTTCTGCCAATACATCCAAAATTTCCTTGCCGGAAGAATCCTTTCCGACTGCGCTGACGGCATAACCTTCAAAACCGAACTGCGCTGCATGGTATGCGAAATTAGCAGGAGCGCCTCCCAATACTTTTCCGTCCGGAAGGCAGTCCCACAGGATTTCGCCGATACCCAGTACTTTGGGAAGTTGTTTCTTTGTCATAGTTTAGCTGTTTTCTATCAGTTGATTTAATGTGTACTTGATACCGAAAGTGCGAATGTTATTCAGTATGGAGGCGTAGGTTTGGACGAAATGGACAGAGTTGGACAGGTCATCAAACACGGATTCAAGACCGATGAAAGCCAAGGCATCATCCGTAACAGAACGGACAGCCGTTTGGGTCAACTCATCCAGCAAGGCATCCTGAATTGGATAGTCGTAACGACCCTTGGCGTACAGCTCCAGTGTCCGGCACCAGGCAGCAACCATGAAAGCGCCATAGCGGATAGTCCTACCTTGTGCAAGCTGTTCCCGAATAGTAGGAAGGAGGAACTTCGGCAGTTTGGCTGAACTGTCCGAGCAGATGCGAGTGAGTTGGTCTCTGATACAGGGATTAGCAAATCGACGCAATAAGCTATCTTTGTATTCCGACAAGTCGATACCCTCAACGGCATCAAGGATGGGAGTGGCCTCTTCGTCCATAAAGGCACGGAGTGATCGACAAAGCAGTGGATCTCCAACAGCCTCGTCCACAGTTTGATATCCGCACAGCGAACCGGCAAAGCCCAAAAAGGAATGTCCGGCATTGAGCAAGCAGATTTTCATCTTCTCAAAAGGGGTGATGTTTGATACAAATTGAACACCTACACGTTCCCAAGCAGGCCGTCCAGCAGAAAATCGGTCTTCGAGCACCCACTGAATGAATGGCTCGCAGGTCACTGGCCACGCATCTTCAATGTCGGTTGCCCGGCGCAACAGTGCGATGTCCTCCGATGTGGTGACGGGCGTGATACGGTCGACCATGCAGTTTGGGAAGCAGACTTTTTCGGCTATCCACGACGATAATCCGGCATCCGTCAAACGAGTAAAACTCAACAGCATTTTTCGGGTGATATCGCCATTGTGCTGAATGTTGTCGCAAGAAAGGATAGTGAAGGGAGGAATGTCCCTTTCCCGCCGGATGCGTAAGGCTGAAGTCAATAGACCGAATACCGTTTTGGGTTGGTTGGGATGCTGAATATCCCACTGGACATCGGGGTTATCGGCTATGAAATCGCCGTTTTGGTCGAAGTTATAGCCGCCTTCGGTGATGGTTAGCGAGACGATGCGGGTCGACAAGTTAGCTAAACGGTCTATGGCAGCTGCCTGATTGTCGGGTACGAAGACATAGTCCATAATGGAGCCGATGACTCGAGGCTGCATTGTGCCGTCTGGATATTTGACCATGAGTGTATAGAGGTAATCCTGCTCCTTCAGCGTTTTGGCCATTTGTGCATCGGCAGGCCGGATACCCATCCCAACGATACCCCAATCGGTCAGCCACTTGTTCAGCAGTTCGTCCAGGTAGAAGGCCTGATGCGTCCGGTGGAAGCCGCCTATACCGATGTGGACAATGGACGGCTTCAGAATTACATCGGGCACAAACAAAGGTTTCTGTAACTCTCTTGCCGACAATAGCGTCAAGTTTTTCAAGTTCAATTTCATTGGCATAGCTTTCTTTTCCCTACACTACAAACCAGAAAACTTAAGCTACCGCCTATTACGACCCACCATGGCCAAGCCAATCGGACAGGATTGCCCCAAAGGAATTCCGACCACCATGAAAGCAGAGGAGGCTGAAGCAAGAAGACTACAACACATCCGGTGACAAGAGCGGCAATCACACTGGCCACATTGCCTCTTTTTGTCAATACGGCGCATAGAAATACGCCCAACAATCCGGCATAAGAGAAGCTCATGATACCTAATGCAAAATCGACCAGAGATTGATCGCCTGCTTCCTGTATAAATGCAGCGACTATGGCAAAAGCGGTCAAGACTAACCCCATAATGGCAACCATGATACGGGATTCTTTCAACTGTTCGGCAGCGCCCTTATCTTTTTTGCCGAATTTCTTTTTCAGGGGAATGTATATATCCGAAACCAAACTGCTTGTCATCGAATTGATAGCAGAATTAAAACTGGACAAAGCGGCCGCCAGCAGACCTACTACCATCAATCCGAGAAAACCTGAAGGAAAATGATTGAACATGTACTGAGGGAAAACCTGCCGACTATCGTTCAATGTATCGGTGGGAAAAGCGTCACCCATCAGTTGAGGACAAGAGTAGAAGGCATATAATAATACTCCTATTACCAAGAAAATCAAGCCGATAGGTAATGAAATAATCTGTGAATAAATAAGAGATTTGGCAGCCTTTTTAGGCGATTTACAAGTGAGTTGCCGTTGCACAAATTCTTGATCTGTGCTATACTGTGCAATTTTAAAAATGGTACAGGCTATCAAAGCACCCATCAAATTGTAAGGCACTGAAAAAGAAAAACTGCTGTCGACTACTTGTAATTTGTTTATCTCTCCTCCTCCGGTCGCAGGCGCATGTTGTAAGGCATCAACTATTTCCGGCAAAGAGGCCGGAATACTGATATAGAGAAATACAATAGCAAATATGCCTGTAGCAATCACTAATAATATCTGAATGGTATCAATATAAAGTAGTCCTTTGATTCCTCCCGCCATCGTATAAAGTGTGCTGATGACACCCAATAATGCAATTGAAATGACAAGATTAGTGATATAAATATCATTGTAAATCATGACAGATATTGCGATAGCAGCGATAAAAAGCCGCGAGCCGGACGTCAGCAATTGCCCCAGTAGGAACATAACGCTTGACGCTCCTTTTGCACTACCTCCGAATCGTTGTCCAAGATAGCCGTATATGGTAATTGTGTTTGCCTTATACAAAGCGGGCAAAATAATATAAGCAGCAAGGTATCCGCCAATGATAGCGCCGAAGTTTAACATGATATAAGTCATGTTTGTATCGAAAGCGATTTGCGGCGAGCCAACGAAAGTTCCGGCGCTGATGGAAGTTCCTACAACGGCAAAAGCGACCAGCCAAGTAGGCATGCTTCTGTCTCCAAGAAAATAGTCGCGAATGTTTTTGTTTTTGCGTGAAAACAAGAATCCTATGGCGGTCATCAGCCCCAGGAAAACAATGACTATAAGCCAATCAAGTAGCTTCATATTGTTTTTATTAGTGGTTTAGTATTCATATATTCTTTTTAAATTGTACACGCCGCCATCCTGCTGGCCACAGTACAACAGCAAGTTGTTTCGGTAAAAGTCGATATCTTCCGGTTCTCCGTCTACAACCGATTGAATATCAATTATTTTTTCGATTCGATGGGTTTTCAGATTGACTACGATGATGTCACGGTGGGCATCTTTGCGCTTTTCCGTTGTGGGAGAGCTGTGTAGTCCAACAGGCAGATAGAGGTGGCCTTTATGAATAGAGGCGCCTTGAGACAGATTCGGGAAGCCTATTTCAAACTCTTCGATGAGGTCTTTCTTTGTGAAGACAACCTCCTTCTTGTCGAGTGTAGGCAACGGATACTTAGTAATCAGGTATTTCTTTGTCCCGATAGAATCAATTACATCCGATATTTTCGACAAGGCATATAGACATTTTTGGTTTCTGTCGACTACCCAGTCAAAACCGATGCGCCCTTCGGCATCAATCTTCAATACCTGAATCAATTGCGATCCACTGCGCGTAACGCTTTCCACAAAACAACGCCGTTCTCCATAACATTCGGCGACGTAAAAGGCTGGAAACTCTTTATTCCCAGCCGGAAAATCTACACCGAAGGAAGCGTTATTGCAATGGTTTTCCTTATACACGGCACAGGCCAAGTCGAAGTCTGCAACCAGCTTTTCACTTTTCAGGTCATAAATCCGGCAATGCCCGCCGTTATTGAGCAGGAACGCTGAACTTTTATAAATAGCCATCCCCTGTGCAGCCTCCTTGTTGTAAGATGCAGGAAAGGGATACTTCTCTGCTTTTTGCGCAGCCGATAGCAACGGCAATGCCAATAATAGCGGCAGCAGAAACCACCTCTTGATATTTTTCATGACTGTCATGTTTAACTTGTTCTATCCTTTCAACGCAATTTGAATGTTGAGTCGGAAACTTGGTTGCTCGCCGCTGACTTGGCAGTCCAATCGTAGCCAGTTGCCGAAATGTTTCACCCGTATGAAATGAAGCCCTTTCTTCGTTATCGGATCGGATACCGTGCCCTCTTTGACCCAGTTGACCCCGTCGTGAGATATTTCGACTGCGGCCGAGAGCGACGGATTTTGGCCGGACAAGCCCTCTACCATAATAAAGAAGATACATTCGCTCGCCCAACCCGCTTCGTAGGGATTGGTTTGGAAATCTTCTGTAAATTCCTTTTTTACTTCAAGATGTGATGCATTAAATAGTTTCATTGTTTACTTGATTTAAATATTAGAAATGGCTGTTCTACTCCTGAGAAATAACGACCGAATCAATGTATAGGAATACCCGACGGTTAGTGTCTGTTTCAATCCAGACGAGCGGATTCAACAGGCCGTCGATGCGGGCATAGGGAGGCGTGAGGAATATTGGGTGACGCTCCAAATCGAAGGTCTTGTCTTGGCATTGCAATTCAACATACTCGCGCTTTTCAGTGTCTATCAACAATCGCAGATACTGCCAATTGATTTTGCAGTCGGTTTCGTTGTAACATAATGGCTGATGACCATTTGGTACATCTATAAATCCATCGTGTCGTCCATCGGGGTAGCGGCGACCGAACCAGAAGGGATCGATGCCTTTGACAGCCCAATAGTCGTCGGTACCGTATGCCCAATCTCTATCGTCTTTGGAAGAAGGGTACATGAATTGCCATTTCTGTTTGAGATCTCCGTCCACAGCATTGAGGTATCTCACGCCTGAAAAATAGCGTTCACCTCTCTCTTGTATATCCCAGCCTGCACCAAAGGCACGGATGGATGTTTCATGCAGTCCTGGTAGTTTGCCTTTGCCGTCCACCTTATCCTGTTCAGCGGTATAGGCAAACCACATTTCAAATTGTAAATACTTGCGCTTTAAGTGATGGAGAGAAATCCGTCGTATGGCATGGCCTATCGAACCGGCAAGCGGAATTTGGCAATATGGATTGGCTATCGGGCGGGTGGAGACTTTCAGGCTATACTGCCCGGAAAGCGCACCGTGAGAACCCGGATAACGGTAAGTAGCCGTACTCAACATGACAGGTGGTAACTGAGTTTTTGAAATGATACTCGGCCCCTCTTCAAAATCGGGAGTTTCGCAAAAATTGGGCATAAGCGCCATCCAACCGTTAAATCCGGTGTTGAATACATCATGAATCAGTATACGATTCAATGGTTGAAAACGTGATAATAATGGATCGTACATAAAATATATTTAATTGTTTGTTTATTTATTTAATTACATTGATAAGGCCCAAATATTCCTTTTATCTTATATTCTTCATTCGAATCATCCAACACATATACCGTATATTGAAGAGCGCTAGGACTGACACGCACGACAATATGGCCTTGCATACTACGAATTCTAGACGTATAATTATTCAGAAGCACTTTGTTCGCATCCATGACACATGTGCTGAAGATATCGGTGCTTTTGTCGTAAAACCGCTTGGTAGTGGCCGGATAGGGATGCTTTTCTCTCCATGCATGAACCAACACTACTTTCGGATTCAATTTTTCCACCAGGACATCGCTATTACAATTAGAGGTACAGTGATGATTGGCTTTCATTACATCTACGGCGGTTACTACATCGGCTACCGGTTTTTCGACATCTAACCAGGGGTAAAGTGAACGGTTGGTATATTGCAGGTCTGCTCCGGCAAAATAATTGAACCTACCATACTTCAATTGAAATCCGATACTAAATATATTCTCATTCTTGTAGGTAGCTGCATTGATTACACTAGCATCCGGCAGCATGTTTGTCACTTCGACGCCAGTTCCCGTCCAAACTTTACCATTTCCAACGATATTCCGGATTTGAAAGTTATTGTATTTGGAGGGGTTTTGCTTTAATACAATCTGGTCGGTTTTACCGACATCAAATTGTTCGGCTGTGGCTCCATAAGCCGCTTTACTCCAATTGACAAACTTGATATAATTACCGACCATGGCAGTTGCAGCCAAATTTGTCGGAAAATTATAATTGGGATACCCCCTGTCGAGAATTTTGTCAAACTTAACTTTCGCTCCTACTTCCGTAATTCCGTTCATACGGAAATCAGCCGAAGGAGCCATTGGCAAGGTCGCTGCATAGGTACCCATGTGATCGCCATGAAAATGGGTCAGCAAGATGTAATTGAGTTTATTGCTGGCTGCCTTGGCAAAATAGTTTACGTAATTGGTTATCGCTTGTCCTGATGTAACAGAAATACTGGGTTTAGGAGGCGTCGGCGGTACACCATCATCGGCATCTTCATCTCCATTTGCCAACATATCGTTCATCAGCGACCCGGCTGCATCTACCAACATGGTGGTACCATCCGGAAAAATGTATAGTGTGCTCTCTCCCCTACCTGTATTAATGGTATGAATGTCTAAGTAGCCCTCTTCCCAATCGGGTAATACTTTGCCGACTAAATATCCAGTCCCATTATTGCCATTACCACCTGGTACTTTACCGTTTTCATCATCGTCATCGGGTTTAGCGCAACCCAAAGAGAAAGGATAGGCTGTGGCAAGGGTCGCCATACCTAACGCTTTTAACATATCTCTTCTCGTCAATATTTTCATATTTTTATTATTTGTTTTTTAAGAATTTATCAATAACCGGGATTCTGGCTTATATTTTTGTTAATCATAACATCACTTGTAGGAATTGGCAACAAGTATTGTCGCATTTGAAAATTTCTCGGAACGATTATTCTTATTTTACCTGTTTGATACATCTTGGTAAAATCAGGACATCCGTTTTCATCTATTTCCGGCAATACATCTTGGGGGAAGAAATAGTCTCCATTGTTGTAATTTGTTGTCAATCCAGCCTTCTCCAGCAAACCATATTTTGGTCGTGTGATCGTTATCTCGGCGATACGCCAACGAACCAAATCGTAGAACCTACGGTTTTCCCACGCCAATTCCATGCGGCGTTCGGTGCGAAGAATGGTGCGAAGTTTGGCTTGGTTCGTTTCGGTGATAGCCGGATACTTGGTGGTTTCGGTCAGTTTAACTTTGTAAGCACGGGCGCGTACCTGATTGATAGCATCAAGAGTGGAAGCGTCGATTTCATTCAGCTCAATTTTCGCTTCGGCATACATCAGCAAGACGTCGGCATACCGCATCCATATCACACTCTTATCTGTTTCTTTATCATCCGTCCATTCTTCATCTACCCCTTTTTTCAGGCACATACCATTATTAGCAGCCCATACATCGTTGGCATACGAATCTTTATTTGTAACCTGTTTATTGGTGCTGAGATTCAGAACTGTCGTAGCCTTGGGGCTTGGGTCGTAAATATATCCGAGGAACGACGTCCCAAATTCAACACAAGTATAGGCACAACGAGGATCTCTGTTTTTGAACGGTTCCTTTGGGCTGTACAGTGGCGATTTGTCTATAGGCAGCCCGTCAGTACAGAGGAAGGCGCAAAACAGGTCCCACGAAGGTTGACAATTGGCTGTTCCTGCTGGATTACGGGGGAGAAACATGGTGGTAGATTCGGCGTTATCCAACAACATCTTGGAACGTGGCTGCACGAAAATAAACTCCGAAGACGTCCTTGTCTTCGACAAAAACATATTGCCGAAATCGGAATGCAGGGAGTAAACATCCAAATCAATACAGCCCTTGGCAGCATCGCGGGCTTTAGCATAGTCAAGAAACCAGGTCGCTGTTCTAGCCTTGAACGCGTAGGCCGCTCCTTTTGTCACTCGCTGCACTCCGTTGTAAGATTTTGGCAAAACCTCAATAGCCTTGTCAAAGTCTTTGTAAATCTGTTCTAAAATTACATTTTTATCCGTCCTTCCCATTTTGAAAGCATCCTCTATTGAGAGATACTCTGTGTAAAACGGAACATCACCCCACAGGAATATCAAATAGGAATAAAAGACAGCCCGGAAAAAACGCGCTTCTGCGTCAAAGCGCTGCAATTGTTCGTCCGTAATATTCCCTTTTGCATGTTCCAAACTGGCTATAATGGTGTTTGTTCTTGTAACACCTTTGTACAAATTATCCCAAGTATTTTCTATATAATCTTGATCGCCGGTCAATGTTCCTGACGACCATTGATACATGGTTGTACGATGTTGGAAATCGTCGGTTTCACGATCGGAATGATAGAATCTATAGCCCTCTTCCCAATAAATCATAATCGGACGGTAGAGATTTTCGAGCGCCATTGTTATTTCCTGCTCGTTGCTATACCAATTTTCACTTGAACCCTCAGACAACGGATTCAGATCCAAATTTTGACAGCCCGTAAAGAACAACAAGACAGCCGTTATTGTCGATAATATTAAGTTTTTCATTATATTTACCTTTTAAAATTTAACCTGTACACCAAAATTAACTGTTCTAGCAATGTATGCATTTGTAGCAGTTTCCGGGTCCCAACCTTTAGGATAGTTGTCTATCGAGAAAAGGTCGGAAGCAGAAGCCCAAAGTCGCACATTGGAGAGATTTGCCCAATTGACAATCTTTTTGGGCAGCGTATAACCCAAAGTGATGTTTTGCAGACGGAAGTATGAGCCGTCAAACAACCAATAGTCGGACATTTTATAATTGTTTCCTCCTGTTGTCGAAAGGCGCGGATATTTGGCCGCCGCGTTCTGCTCGTCTGTATTGTAGTGGCTAAAATACTCACCCTCTATAAACTTGGGGAAAGTGTACCAAGCCGACGTGACATGAACCATATCTTCGGCTATCACACTATTCTTTTTTCCCACTCCCTGAAATGCCATCGACATATCGAACCCTTTATAGCTCGCATTGATGTTGCCGCCGTAAATATATCTTGGCAACGAACCGCCCAGCAATACACGGTCGTATTCAGGACTTATCTTACCATCGGGCACACCATCAGGGCCGCTCACGTCCTTATATTTCACGTCACCCACTTTGGCCGCTGCGCTTAGTAAGGGAGAGTGTGCCAAATCATCCTCTGTCAAAAATAGACCATCAGTCAGGTAGCCAAACCATTCGGCATACTCACTGCCTTCGCGGATGATGGTGCTTCCGTCGAACACGGTGCCTGACAAATTCCCCATTACCGACTTGTAATCGGATAGGTTGGCGCTTATCGAGTACCTGAAACCGCCTATCTTGTCTCTCCATTCTACCTGCAAATCCCAACCTTTGGTATTCATGATGCCGGCATTTTGTTCGGGATTATTATAACCCATATAGTTCGGAATTTCAAGTGCCAATAACATGTCGTGGGTAGTTTTCTTATATGAGTCGAAAGTCAATGATAGACGATTGAAAAGGATGGCGTCCAAACCAACGTTGAATACCTCCGTTCTTTCCCACGTTATATCCTGTATGGCGTATCTCATTTGAGCAGCCGTATTGTGTGCTACGATATTTTGTCCATCCATGAGAAGAGTAGTCATGAAAGACATAGACGCCTGATAAGGATAGTTTCCTACGCGCTCATTACCCAAGTTTCCCCACGAACCCCTGAATTTCAGGAAGGAGAGTGGATTAAGGTTGATTTTCTTGAGAAACGGCTCTTCGGTGATCACCCAGCCTACCGAAAAAGAGGGGAATATACCCAAGCGGTAATTGCGGTGGAATCTTGACGATTGGTCAGCACGTATATTGGCTTGGAACAGGTACCGGTTAGCGAAGTCATAGTTGACTCTTCCGAAGTAGGAACGGTAAGCATTTTCACTTGCGTTGCCCGAAACAGCCAAATAATTTAAGTTGGCTCTGTTCAAATAGGGAAAACTTGACAACTCCATCATGTCACTGGAAGCGCCAAGCGATTCGGAGAATGCATAATAATCTTCGTAACCTGCCAACAGAGAGAGGTCGTGAACTTTGCTCAGTGTGACGGCATAGTTGGCCAGTAATTGCTTGGTGGTCGTGCGTGTTTCTCCTCTCGATTCACTTAGGCTGTTGTTAAGATTACTGGTAATATAGCCTAATAATTGGGTTGGGTCATAATAATCATAGTAGGGAATCTGTTTCACGAATGTTTTCTCTTTACTTAACGAAACTGTTGGCGCATACACGCCTGTAATAGTGAAACCTTTTAGCGGAGTGAAGTCCAAAGCCATTCTTCCGGTGAAATAGTCAGTCCATGAATTATCGAATCCGCCGTAGTTCAAACGGGCGTACGGATTTATACCATCCCGACCGGCAGAGATACGACCATCAGGATAGACCGGCGACCACAACGGGCCATATTTGTAGGCAGCCTCAAGCGGGTTGATGCTCGTATTTTCAGAAATGCCACGACGATATGCACCGTTGACCGTTGCCGACAGGTAATTATTGACTTTGATGCTATTATTTACGCGGGCTGTAATTGTCGCATGAGAACGGTGGTTGTACAACGCATCCGTCTTTTCATAGCCAATGGAGGCCTTTGATTTAATGACTTTGTTTCCATAATTGACTGAAAGATCGTGTTTCTGTCTGGGCGCAGAATTATTGATAAGGTAATCTTTCCAGTCGGCAATGGGATAGGCAACCGGGTCAAGCGCATGGTTTCCAGCATAACTTTCAATGAAATCCTTGGAATAAGTGAAATACTCCTGGCCTGGTACATTTAACCCTTCGTTCCAAGAAGTTTCGTTAATCATTTCCATGTAACGCTTGTAGTCAACCACCTCCGGAAATGTAGTTGCTTTCACAATGCCCACTGTCCCCGAATAATCAACGCTCAGCGCCCCTTCTTTGGCTGTTTTGGTCGTCACCAAAATGACGCCTGCCGAAGCTCTTGCACCATAAATAGAGGCAGAAGCAGCATCCTTTAAGACAGAAATACTTTCGATATCATCCACATTCATATTGAGGCTGCCCGGGATTCCATCCACAAGAATCAAGGGGTCGGACGTGCCGATGGTGGTGATGCCGCGTACCCGAATGGTTGCACCGGCTCCCGGCATTGAGTTGGAACGGGTAACCTGTACGCCCGGCATTGAACCTTGCAATGCCTGCGATACTGAGGTAGCCTGAATAGAGGCAAGTTTTTCGCCGCCCACACTGGCAACCGAACCACTCAAGTCAGCCTTCTTAATCACACCATATCCGATGACAACTACCTCGTCCATGACTTTGATGTCCTCTTCCAACGTAATGGACAAATCTGTTCGGTTGCCAACTGCAATTTCCTGCGTAACATACCCCAGATACGAAACCTGGAGTACTGCTCCGGGCGAAACAGTCAACGTAAACTGTCCGTCCGTATTGGTAGAAATACCATTTGTCGTGCCTTTTTCACTGACGCTTGCGCCGATAACAGGCTCGTCGCTTGCATCAACAACTGTCCCTGTTACTTTTTGCTGTGCAAACACAGTAAACGAACACATTAGGATACATAGTACCGCTAAAATAAACTTTTTTTTCATTTACTATAACTTTTTAAGTTTAACAATATATTTTATTCATTCTCAATTTTAAATTTTCAGTTTTCAGTTTTTACCTTTTAGTTTTAATTCCCTCCTATAAGGTATAGCGTCCTGCATCCCCATTCGGGTTACGGTAATAGCAGCGGCTTTACAGGCCATTTTCACAGCTTCAACGATGCACATGCCTTCTGTTAGACCCACGCATAAGGCTCCGCAAAAGGTATCGCCTGCTGCGGTAGTGTCTATTGCCGTTACTTTTTCCGCTGCAATTTCGTAGTATTGTCCATCTTTTTCCCGAACAAGCGCCCCTTTTGAACCCATTGTGATAATGACGGTTTCTACACCTTTTTCATGAATACGGTCAGCTGCCTTTCGCGCCGAAGCCCAATCGTTGACATAAATGCCGGTCAACAATTCCGCTTCTGTTTTGTTAGGTACAATAATTTGTATCTGTTGTAGTAATTTGGGTGGAATTGCTTGTACGGGCGAAGGATTGAGTATTATTTTCACTCCTTTTTCCGCTGCAATTTTAGCGATATATTCTACCGTTTCCATGTGAATTTCCAATTCCATCAACAAAATACATGCATTTTCTATTTCGGCGCGTGCTTTTTCGATATCTTTTACCGACAGGGTTCTGATTGCGCCTTGTGCTATCGAAATACACTTTTCACCTGAAGCGTCCATCAAAATCAGCGCAACCCCCGAAGGATTGTCCATATCCGAAAAAACATAATCGGTTGCAATACCTTCCGATTTGTACAATTCCAACGATTGCTTTCCTAAAAGGTCGTTGCCTGTTTTGGTGATAAACGACACATTCCCTCCCATGCGGGCAATGGCAACTGCCTGATTGGCGCCTTTTCCTCCGGAATTCATCATAAACTGTCCTCCGGCAATGATTTCGCCCGGCACGGGAAGCCGGTCGGTTTTAATTACCATATCGGTATTTGAACTGCCTATAACTACGATTCTATTCATTATTTTACAATAATCCGTTGGGTAGCAAATAGTTTTTCAGGTGTCTGGATTTGCAGAAAAAAAATACCTTTTTGAGAAGGGGCAGGTATACCTCTACTCACATTTTTTAGTTGTTGCACTAATCTTCCTGTTGCATCAAAAACGTAAATGTTCACTTTTCCTATTCCTTCCGGTAAACCAAGGTTCAATAGCTGTCCTTCTTTTACTACCGATGGATAAACCTTAACTCCAGATTTACTCTGAGTAACAGATTCTATACCTGTTACATAGGATAGGTTAGTTATAAGAAGATTATTCAAGCAAAAACGCGCACTTGCGACCGTTGTGACATCCGGTCCTTTGGCATCCCAAACTACTTTTGTTTCCGAAGTAGCTCCTTCAATATTTATAACTAAATGTGTCCAAAATTTCCGGTCGTCATTATTAGCACTTTCCCACGCAGGAAGTATTCCGCCTACACTTCGGTCGCTGGAAATAACTAAAGAAGTGCCGGTAGCGCCTCCGATTGGCGTTAATGTTGTAATTGCATTATCTGCATTGGTGCCGCCATACGTAACACCATTCTCTATCAAATCGATATAAGACGCTGATGTAATAGAACCCGGACCCTCCACTTGGAAATAGAAACTTCCGACAGTAGGAAAACGACAAATATCGAATTCGACTTTCACATTGGAAGCGCCACTCAATTTACTACCGAATGCAGGCGTTTTAAGAATACCATAAGTGGTACCGGTAGCGGCAGTACCATTACTCAGCCGCAGATAACCAACATGTTCATAAATATTCGTTAACTCCCAGCCCTCCAAACCTCTGTTTTTAACAAACAATGGAGCATTGCTCGAATGAATGCCGGTATTTACTGTAGCGGATGTTGCACCAGAGACTATGGTAACAGTAGCAGGTTCAGTACCATCATAATCAGCGGGAATAATTGATGCTGCCGGATAACGATAAGGATTATTCTCTTTAGTGGTTCTACCCATTATCCAGTCGCCACCCCATTGAAAAAGATCGAAACGTTCGTTGATTATAATCCTGGGATCGTTTTCCGGAAGTGCAACATAATAACGAGGAACGGCGTCCGCATTACTAAAATCAATTCTAACGAATACATCACCTCCTTGTCCTGTGTAAATCCATAGCGGCAAGCCTCCATCATTACTCAGTTTCAATTGACCAATACTTTTATCAACATAAGAGCCAGCCCAACTAATAGGACTACCCGTGGCGGGTACTGTTCCAACTCCACCATTTCCACTGAATGGAGTATAACCATAATCAACGCCATCTATTTCTATGACGAACGGAGCATCAGTAGAGAAATTCGCAACTCCCTCTGCTACATTATTTTCGGGATTCCAATTCAAGGTGGACACACCTACTTTCACTACCTTTGCCGACACTGTGGTTGTAAAACCTGCAACTATAGTTGCAAATACAACCGATAAAATAATCAAAAAATTCTTTTTCATACGTAAATAAATAAAAAATATATTATACAAAAAGATCACTATGAGCCGTTAATTTAAATTTCATACAAATTTATACTGTTTTCTAAAACCATTTTGACAAAAGAATAGCTATGATAATAATTTTAAATGGGAGAAAATATTGTTATTCACTTATATAGTAAGTAAATATTTATAAAAATATTGCATAAAAAAATAATTTCAAGTATCTTTGTAAACAAAAAAAATCAATGCTATGACACGGGCAGAATCCCTTATAATATTAGTTCACACGCTCTCTAAAAACGAAAAGCGTATATTCAGAATAGGCAGAAAATCAACCGATTATATTGTCCTGTTCGATATTATTGAGAAAGCGGGAATTATATCTTCGCAGGAATTGAAATTGCGTTATGAAAAGAAACTGAAAAATGCCAATTTCAACGTGGCGGTATCTTACCTGTACAAAATACTGTTGGATAGTTTATTGACTTTGCGTGCAAATCAGGACAATTATTACGGACTGTTCAATAAAATAATGAGAGCGAGGATTTTATTTGAAAAATCGTTGTTTGCCGACGCCCTTGATTTGCTTGCTAAAATAAAGAAAGAAGCTGCCGGCTACGAAAACCATATCGTATTGCTTTACGCTTCCCGCATGGAATTGGAATACCTGTTGTTCCTGAATTTTCCCGACATATTGGAAACAGAACTGATACAAAAACATTTTCAAATCGGCGAGTTATTGAAGAACATAAGGAAAATAAACGAGCAGTCGTCGTTGCACGAGTTGCTGAAACACAGAATAATATACAAGGGAAATGTACGCTCCCAAAAACAGAAAAATTCGCTGAACGATTTGATTTTTGCTGAAATGAGCCTTGCCTCATCGAGCAAAGACAGTTTTGAAGCCAAAAAACTGCATCAGTTGTTCCAGTCCAATTATCTTATTGATATTGGCGACAGGAAGTCGGCGCTTCAATCGTTCCGGGAATTAAACCTCCTTTTTGAAAACAACCCGCAATTTTGGGCTAATCCGCCTTTTTATTATGTTTCCGTTCTCGAAGGCATCCTCGATAACCTGCGAAGCATGAAGAATTATGACGAAATACCCTATTTCATTGCGCAATTAAGGAAAATAAAGCATCATTCCGCCGGATTTCAAATCCATGTGGCAGCGCTTGTTTTTCTTTACGAACTGTATCCCCTACTCGACAGGGGCAATTTTGCCGCGGTAAAGAAACTGTTGGACAAATACGGTGACACGGTTTTGTCGAAGACGTATCAGATTAGCCTGCTTCTGCAAACCGAAATATCGCTTTGTATGGCTTTGATTCACATAGGACTGCGTGACTACAAAAAGGCTCAAAAAATGCTGCTGAACGAAATTGTTCGCAACGACAGTATCCGTACTTTTCCATTGTACCGCACCATCCGTTTGGTTAATCTGATTATCCATTATGAACTTGGCAATTTAGAATATGTACGTACTGAAAGTCGCTCCATAAAGCGCGAAATAGCAAAGCAAGAAAAAGCATATCGTTCTGAACGTCTAATGATTAGCCTGCTGAACAAAGACAAATACGAGTTGATAAACAGAACTCACAGGGAAAAATTGTGGCTGAAAATAGAACCGGAATTACAGGATATTCGTAAGGACATATTTGAAAAACAACTGCTCAAATCCTTTGATTTTACGGCATGGATAGAATCAAAAGTTTGCAAAATTTCCTTGTCGGAAGCGTTGCAGAGCCGATTTGAATGAGAAATTCTCAATCTCCTGACTGATTTTTTAAGTATTCATTCAGCAACTATTGTATTTTTTACGGGATAATCAATCGTATAATGCAAACCGCGGCTTTCTTTCCGTTCCATCGCTTGTTTAATCACCAGGTATCCGACATTGACAATATTTCGCAATTCACAGATATCCTTGGAGACTGTCGATCGGATAAACAAATTTTCCGTTTCCCGGTAAATGATTTCCAAGCGTTCGAAAGCACGTTCTAAACGTAGATTTGAGCGGACAATACCCACATAATTGCTCATAATCGACCCAACTTCCTTTGCGCTTTGCGTAATCAACACCATTTCTTCGGTCAACGAAGTGCCTTTATCATTCCAGACCGGTATCTTTTCGTTAAAAGTATAGCTGTTCAAATGCGCAATCGAATGTTTAGCTGCGGCGTCGGCATAAACGATAGCCTCTATCAATGAGTTGGAAGCCAGACGATTGGCTCCGTGTAATCCTGTTCGTGAACATTCGCCGGCGGCATACAGGCGTTTGATGTTTGAGCGGGCATCCAAATCCACTACAATCCCACCGCAAAGATAATGTGCAGCCGGCGCTACCGGGATATATTCCTTGGTAATGTCAATCCCTTCTTTCAGACATTTCTCGTAAATAGTGGGATATTCTCTTTTTGTTTCTTCCGCATTTTTATGCGTAACATCTAAATACACAAAATCGCTGCCGCTATTTTTCATTTCACTGTCAATGGCTCTGGCAACAATATCACGCGGCGCCAACGACCCCCTTTCATCGTATTTATGCATAAATTCCTGACCGATGCGGTCTCTCAAAACGCCGCCATAACCGCGTAAGGCCTCCGTAATCAAGAAAGAAGGCCGTTCCATCGGATTATACAAAGCCGTCGGATGAAATTGTACAAATTCCATGTCTTTGACCAATCCTTTCGCCCGATAAACCATCGCAATCCCATCGCCTGTAGCAACTATCGGATTCGTTGTGGTTTGGTAAATATTACCGATGCCTCCTGTGCAAATCATGGTTACCTTGGATAAGAACGTATGAATATCGTTGGTGCTTTCGTCCAAAACATAAGCGCCGTAACATTCGATATCGGGCGTGTCTTTTGTAACTTTTTGCCCCAGATGATGTTGCGTAAGTATCTCAATGGCAAAATGGTGGTCGAATACTTTGATATTCGGATGTCTTTTGAGGGCGTTAATCAGGCTTTCCTGAATTTCCTGTCCGGTGTTATCCTTGTGGTGAAGAATTCGAAATTCGGAATGTCCGCCTTCTTTGTGTAAATCGAACGCCCCTTTTTGGTCTTTGTCGAAATCTACCCCCCAACGAATCAATTCCTTAATTTGCATGGGCGCCTCGCGCACCACTTTTTCTACGACCCGTTTATCGCAGATAGCATCACCGGCAATTAAGGTATCCCGGATATGTTTTTCAAAATCGTCCCAGGGAAGGGTGACGGATGCAATTCCACCTTGTGCATAAAAGGTATTGGCTTCCTCCAAAGAGGTTTTGCAAAGAAGCGCAACATTCCCTATATCAGCTACTTTCAATGCATAACTCATGCCGGCAATACCGGAACCGATTACTAAAAAATCAAACTTATGTATCATTATAGTCTACTTTTAGCCAACAAAATTACAAAATAGTTCCGGTTTTTCCATTTTCTCAATTCAAAACTCTTTTGTATTTTTGTACGCGAATTGAAAACGCATCAAATTAATTAAATATACATCAATGGAAATTGCAACAAAGTACAATCCTTCCGACGTTGAAAATAAATGGTATGAGTATTGGTTAAAAAACCGATTTTTTCATTCGGAACCGGATGAACGCGAACCCTATACAATTGTTATTCCGCCGCCCAACGTTACCGGCGTGCTGCACATGGGACACATGTTAAACAATACGATTCAGGACATCCTGATTCGCCGCGCCAGGATGTTGGGGAAAAATGCCTGCTGGGTTCCGGGCACCGACCACGCTTCGATTGCTACCGAGGCGAAAGTGGTGGCCAAATTAGCGAATGAAGGCATCAAAAAAACCGACCTCACCCGTGAAAAATTTCTCGAACATGCCTGGGAATGGACGCATAAACATGGCGGCATCATCCTCGAACAGCTCAAAAAACTCGGCGCTTCCTGCGATTGGGACCGGACTTGTTTTACCATGGACGAAAAACGTTCGGAAAGCGTTATCAAGGTATTTGTTGATTTGCACAATAAAGGACTGATATACCGCGGTGTACGGATGGTAAACTGGGACCCGCAGGCAAAAACCGCACTGTCCGACGAAGAAGTGAATTACAAGGAACAGCAAGGAAAATTATATTATCTCCGCTATAAAATCGTCGGCGAAGACGGCTATGCAGTCATTGCCACCACCCGTCCCGAAACCATTCTGGGCGATACGGCTGTCTGTATCAATCCGAATGACCCCAAAAACGCACACCTGAAAGGGAAAAAAGTAATCGTTCCGATTGCCAATCGCGAAATTCCGATTATTGAAGACGAATATGTGGATATCGAATTTGGCACGGGTTGCCTGAAGGTGACGCCCGCGCACGATGTGAACGACTACATGCTGGGTGAAAAATACAACCTGGAAGTCCTTGATATTTTCAACGACGACGGTACGCTCAATCACTACGGCCTGCAATACGAAGGGAAAGACCGGTTTGAAGTTCGTGAACAGATAGAGCAAGACCTGGTAGACGCCGGTTTGATGGAAAAAACGGAAGCCTACGAAAACAAGGTAGGGTTTTCCGAAAGAACCAATGTGCCTATCGAACCCAAACTGTCCATGCAATGGTTCCTGAAAATGGAAGATTTGTCCAACCCCGCCCTCGAAGCGGTTATGAACGATACCATTCGCCTGATTCCGCCCAAATTTAAGAACATGTACCGTCACTGGATGGAAAATGTGAAAGACTGGTGCATTTCCCGTCAATTGTGGTGGGGACACCGGATTCCAGCCTATTATCTGCCCGGCGGCGGATTCGTCGTGGCGGAAACCGAAGAGAAAGCCTTGGCGCTGGCCCGCGAAAAATCAGGGAATAAAAACTTGTCGTCAGGAGAATTGCGCCAAGACGAAGACTGCCTCGACACCTGGTTCTCCAGTTGGCTGTGGCCGATTTCCGTATTCAACGGCATTAATGAACCCGATAACAAAGACATCTGCTACTATTATCCGACCAACGATTTGGTGACGGCGCCGGAAATTATCTTTTTCTGGGTAGCGCGGATGATTATATCGGGATATGAATACCGCCATGAAGCCTGTTTCAAAAATGTTTATTTCACAGGCATCGTGCGGGACAAATTAGGACGGAAAATGTCGAAATCCTTAGGCAATTCGCCCGACCCCATCGAACTGATGAACAAATTCGGAGCCGATGGCGTCCGCATGGGGATGCTCCTGACTTCGCCGGCCGGTAACGACCTGCCTTTCGATGAATCGCTCTGTGAGCAGGGAAGAAACTTCAGCAACAAGATATGGAATGCTTTCCGCTTGATAAAAGGATGGGAAATTGCAGATATACCGCAACCGGCATCAGCCGGACTTGCTATCCGCTGGTTTGAGGCGCAACTCTCGAAAACCATTGAAAGCCTCAACGATTCTTTCGACAAATACCGCATCTCGGAGGCCTTGATGGATGTCTATAAATTGTTCTGGGACGCATTTTCATCGTGGTATCTGGAAATGGTTAAACCGGTATATGGCCAAGCTATCGACAAAACGACATACGAAGCAAGTTTGGGTTTCTTCGATGCTTTGCTCCGGCTGCTTCATCCGTTTATGCCGTTCATAACGGAAGAGTTATGGCAGGCGCTGGAAGAACGGAAGTCCGACGAAAGCATTATGATTGCCCGAATGCCTATCCCTACCCCTACCCCTAAATCCCCTGAAGGGGACTTGGCTACAGACTTGCTTGGAGGGATGGAAGAGGTGAAAGAAATCATCGCCAACATTCGGACTATCCGGGCGCAAAAGAATATTCCGAACAAGGATAGTCTGATGTTGCAGGTTATCGGCGAATACAGTCCGGTATATAATCCGGTGCTGGAGAAAATGGCCAATTTGTCGGGAATTGAAAAAACGGAAGAAAAAGCGTCCGGTTCGATTTCTTTCTTGGTAAAAACGACCGAGTACGCCGTTCCGGTAGGAAACAATATTGATGTGGAAGAAGAATTGGTCAGATTGCAGGAAGAACTGAAATACCAGGAAGGTTTTCTGAAATCTGTTTTAAGTAAATTGAACAACGAAAATTTTGTTTCAAAAGCGCCGGTCAAAGTGATAGAAACGGAAAAGAAAAAACAGGCCGACGCCGAAAGTAAAATCAAATCATTGCAGGAAAATATTGCGCAATTGAAACGATAACCAAATGAGCTGCGCCGTCGGGGCGCTTCGAACTTGATTTTCGAGGATAAGTCAATTAAATATTTCTATGTATGAAAAAATTTAGCTACAAAATACTGTGTATCATCTGTTTGGTCACATCCACTTCTTGTGAAAGCATCAGAAGATTTGTCATTGAAGTGCAGGAACCGGCAGCCGTAACGTTTCCGCTTTCCGTGAGGAATGTATTGGTAGTGAACAATACGGTGCCACAGGATACACAATATGGAATCGAACAAAAATTGGATGATAAAGCCATAGAGAAAACAGCTATTGATTTGGATTCTACGGTTTGGGTTGTCATTCGTTCATTGTCCAAGGCTTTTGCCGGGTCGGATTTCTTTGATGAAGTGTTTTTTTACAACGATACCATCCGCACGGATGATAGATGGCTGACCATACATCCGCTTCCGGAAAAATTGCTGAACGATTTTTACGATTTGGAGCAATACGATGCCATCCTGTCTATCGACAGATTGGCTTTTACCGTTAAGGAAAATATCAAAAGCAGTGTCAGAGGAGTGGGCGATATTGAACCACTTGCCTCCGTAAATATCAGGACAGAAGCGGTTTTGAATTTCAGTATCTATCTGTATGGAGACAAAGAAGCGTATAAAATGTTTTCCATATCCGAAAAAGACAGCCTGCTTGTTTCCTCCATCCTGCCGGATGATTCCCTGTTGGTCTTCAAATCGCTCCCCGAACACCTCATCGGTCATATAGCATCAACTTTAGGGAAAAGAATTGCCGCTTATTTTATACCAAGTTGGGAATCGGAAGAACGAGTCATTTACAGCAATCACCGCGCCCGGATGAAAGAAGCCCGAAAATATGCAGACATCCAAAATTGGGCGGAAGCGGAAATCATCTGGACAAACGAATACAAGTCGGAGAAAAAGAACGAAGAAAAAGGCAAGTTAGCCATAAACATTGCTTTGGCTAACGAAATGCAGGATGATATGGAAACAGCGCTGTCTTGGGCAGAAAAAGCTGCGTGGCACTTCGAAGAGACCGGTAAAGCCGGAAATGACTGGCTTCTGCTTGCAAAAGACTATGTTTTCACATTAAATGAGCGTATAAAAAACAACAAACTGCTGGATTTACAATGGGGGGTAAACTAATCCGTTAACGAGCCGAAAGCGAGCGGAAGTAAATTTTGGATGCCTTCTATCACATAAATTTCTTCTTTCCCGTAAAGCAAAATCCGAATGGGATGCCGGTAACGTGTTTCTGTTTCCAAGATAACCTGACGGCAGGAACCGCAAGGAGAAATCGGTCGGGCAAGAAAATCACCTCCTGTATAAGCTGCAATGGCCAATGATAGTACAGCTTGGTCGGGATACTGCGAATTTGCATAGAACAAAGTGGTACGTTCGGCGCACAAACCGGATGGAAATGCCACATTTTCCTGGTTGTTTCCTGTAACAATTTCGCCGTTTTGCAACAAAGCAGCTGCACCTACGCTAAATTTAGAATAAGGAGCATACGCCCTTGATGTTGCCTCTTTTGCCTTATCAATTAAACTTTTTTCTGCTGAATTGAGTTCTTCATAACAATAAATTGTTACCTTTGTCTGCAAATTTACGGGTTTCATGTTTTTTTTATAAAAAAATATATGTTTAACAGCAAAGATAATGATAATTTTTGGGAGAAGAAAATTCTGTTTCAATTATTTTTTATTTTATTTTTCCTAACATATCTTGGGGTGATGACAAGTCAGTCCCAGAATATTCAGAAGTCCTATGTGGAATATATCAACCAATACAGTTCTATTGCTGTAAAAGATATGGGAAAACATGGGATTCCGGCCAGTATCACATTAGCACAAGCGCTTTTGGAGTCCGGAGCCGGAAAAAGTTTTCTTGCGACAGAAGCAAACAATCATTTTGGCATCAAATGCCATACAGATTGGACGGGAGAGCGCGTATATTATAAAGATGACAAGCCAAACGATTGTTTTAGAAAGTACACAGCAGTGAAAGATTCTTATGAAGACCATGCCAATTTTTTGAAACAGCATCAGCGTTATGCCGTTTTCTTCACTTATAATAAAAATGATTATACCGCTTGGGCAAAAGGATTGCAAAGTAGCGGATATGCTACCGATAAGGCTTATGCCAATAAATTAATCAAAATTATTGAGGATTACGAGTTGTATAAATTTGATTCGGAATCAAGTTTGTCCGTCGATAATTCAAAAGCGCAGCCTGAGAAACGGCTATTCTATGTAATATACGGCTTGCGTTATGTGTTGGCTAAAAAAGACGACAGTTTTGAAAAAATCGCTTACGATATGGGTATGAAAGCGAAAGATATTATCACATACAATGAAGTACCGGAAGATTTTCCGCTTCATGAAGGAGATGTTGTTTACTTGGAAAAGAAGAAAAAGAAAGCTGATAAACCCCATTTTGAGCATGAAGTCAAGATAGGAGAGTCCATGCATAGTATTTCGCAATGGTATGGAATACAATTGAAAAGTTTGTATTCGATGAATAAGAAAAAAGCTGATTATGTACCGACAGAAGGTGATATCTTGGGATTGCGGTAAATTGAGCGGGCGAAGTGATTTTCGCCCCTAAAGTTCCACTTTCCATCACTAACGCTGATTGTGACTTTGGCATAAATCATAATATATTAAATATCAATATATTACTTATATTTCTAAAAAAAATTATAAAAATTCATTGCAGATAAAAAAATAAGTATTATCTTTGCATCACTTTTTTGGGGCGTTTAGCTCAGCTGGTTCAGAGCATCTGCCTTACAAGCAGAGGGTCGGCGGTTCGAATCCGTCAACGCCCACTTGGGAATGAGGGACTTACGGTAAAATGTGAGTCCTTTTTTCATTTAACAAAAAATTTATCATCCATCCATTTCATAGGATTATTGCTGATATAATCGGATATATTTTGATAGGATTGGTCGTTACGGATAATGTGATCATAATAATTACGTTGCCATAATTTTTTATTGAATGGCGACCAGCCCAATGTTTTCACCCCACGAATATATTCATTGGTGGACATCGTTTTAAACCATTGCACCACCGCATGTAGGGGCGAACCTGTGTGTTCGCCCAAAATTGGTTCCCGTTCAACAATTATCGGGTTATCGGGATGGCTGTCATTGGGGTGCACACGTGTATTATTTTCGGGATAACCATCATTAGGGCGCACACACAGGTGCGCCCCTACCGCGCCACCATTTCCGGTATTTATAATAATGGCGGATAATTGCATTTTTTCTGTTTCTTCAAATCGCTATACCCTAAACCAAACGTTAAACGAAGTTAAATATTTCGGTTCGATGCAACGTTTTGGAAGATTTAAACATCTATTATAGGAGAACGTATTTTTATGTAAAAAAAATTGAATACGATAAAAAAAATGAAAAAGTTGCTTGTTTTAACCGGAATACTTTTGTGTTCCGGCGTATTTTCGGCCCTTGCCCAAAGGCCTTCAGAAACCGGAAAGTTGATTAGCTTCACAGAAGGTGGGGCCTTGGTCGGAAATCCGGACAATGAAAATGACGCGCCGTTCATATTTCATTCTTCCTTGAATTATGCTTTTCACAAAAATTTATCAGCCGGATTGGGCTTGGGTGTGGAATTCATTGAAGAGACACTCTTACCCGTCAGCGCCAATTTGTTATATCAATTCGGCGATAAAAAGATTGTAAGCCCTTTTATCCGGTTGTTGGCCGGGTACCAATTTCCTTTGGAAGACAAAACTTACGTATACAATAGTTATATGCGGTATACTTCCGATTATATTTATTGGCCATATTACACTACTCCTGAAAAATTGGACTCAAAAGGAGGTTTTATGGTCAATCCTTCCGCAGGTTTTGTATTTTACACCAAGTATGGCCTTGGAATCGCATTGACTGCAGGCTATCGTTATCAGAAACTGAATTATCAAGGTTCGGAAGACTACAGTTTACATGTGGAATACAACCGTCTTTCTTTAACATTAGGTGTCATCTTTTAAAAATAAATTACGTATGAAAACTTTATATACAGCATTTTCCTGCTTGTTGGCAAGCCTGTTTTTCTTCTCGTGTACGGACAAACTTACAGAAGAGTTGCGCATAAATATTCCAATTTATATGGACTATGAAACTTTGCGTTCGTCCGTTCAATCTGCGGCGTCCCGGGAGTTGACCAATCCGGGCAAAATATATTTCAAAGGGAACTACCTGATGGTAGTGGAATACCTGAAAGGGGTTCATGTGATAGATGTCTCCAATCCGGCGAATCCGCAAAATAAGGTTTTTGTGGAAATTCCGGGTTGTGCGGATATTGCGGTTAAAGACAACACCCTGTATGCCGACAGTTATATTGATTTGGTGACAATTGATATTTCCGATATGATGAACCCGAGAGAAACGGGGCGTATCGAAAATGTGTTTTCTTATATGATTCCTGCTGTAGCGGACGAAAAACTGCCCGTGGCAAACATTGAACAGGAAAATGGCGTCGTGATTGGATGGGAAATAAGGCGTGAAAAGCGTGATTTAGAACTTGTAAATCCGGTCAATATTCCGGTTTATCCGGAGTATGATTATGTTGATAAAATTGGTTCGGGCAACTATTATACAGGAGGAGGGCAGAGCGGAAGCGGAACAGATGCATCGGCTTTCGGGAAAGGCGGTTCCATGGCGCGTTTCGGCTTATATGATCGCTATCTTTATGTGGCCTCTACCTACACCTTGTATCTGTTCGATGTACAAAATGCAGCCAAACCGGTCAAAGCCGGAGCGGTCGGACTGAACGGGACGGTAGAAACCCTGTTTATTTATGACGACCACTTGTTTTTCGGAACACAAAGCGGCATGTTGGTTTATAGTTTGGATGTGCCTTCTTTGCCTGTTTATCTCTCTAACTTTTGGCATGTAACCAGTTGTGACCCGGTTGTGATTCAGGATGATTATGCCTTCATTACCTTGCGCGGCGGAACTACTTGCAACAATTCCAATGTCAATCGGCTGGATGTAGTGAAGCTATCGGCCGACTACAAACAGTATGAATTGGTCAATTCATACAATATGACGGAACCTTACGGTTTGGGAATAGACGGGAATACGCTTTTTGTTTGCGATGGAAGGGACGGACTCAAGATTTATGATGCTACCGACAAAAAGACCATAACAGACCATCCTTTGGCTGCTTTTCCGGAAATACATGCTTACGACCTGATTCCTACCGGAGAATATCTTTTTATGATTGGTTCGGACGGATTTTATCTTTACAATTACACCGACATAAAAAATATACGGCAGATTGGGTATATCCCGGTAGTGGTGCAGGCAAAATAAAAAAGAGGATATAGTAGGTTAATTGATAAATTTGTCTTTTCTTTGTACAATATTTCAGTTACTCGAAAAATTAACTAAAACGAAAATTAACTATGGAAGCTTTATTACATTATGTGTGGAAATACAAACTTTATGAATCAGGAGATTACCTGACCAGCGACAGGATTCCGTTCGAAATTATCGATCCGGGAATTTATAATCCGAATGCAGGACCCGATTTTTTCAATGCGAAAATCAAATTTGGGGACAAAGTCTGGGCCGGAAATGTAGAAATTCATACCGCTTCATCCGACTGGTACAAACACCGGCATGAAAAAGACAAAGCCTACAATTCCGTTATCCTGCATGTGGTTGAACGGATTGATGCAGTTGAAATTCGTGACGAATCACACAGGTTGATTCCGCAATGGCGAATGAAAATTCCTCGCCTTATTGAGGATAATTACCGTTTTTTATTAGGTAACGATTCTTCGGTTCCCTGTTTGGAAAAAATCCACGAAATACCGAAAATTTACCTGAGCGACTGGAAAAACGCCTTGTTGACCGAACGATTAGAGCGCAAAACCAAGGCTTTGCTACAACTGTTAGCAGATTATCAAGACGATTGGAATGAAGTATTCTATATCACATTGGCGCGTAATTTCGGATTTGGCATCAACAACGACGCTTTCGAACGCTTGGCGAAAAGCCTGTCTTTGAAAATTATCCTCAAACACCAACATTCTGAAATTCAGACCGAAGCCCTTTTTCTGGGACAAGCCGGACTGCTGGAAGAGGAAGGTATTGAAGATGCGTATTACCGGAACTTGCAAGAAGAGTATTTTTTCCTGCGGAAGAAATATAACCTGAAGACTTTAGATGCGCATATATTCAAAAGTCTGAGAATCAGACCAAATAATTTCCCGCATATCAAAATTGTACAACTGGCAGGGATTATCCGGAAAAAGCAAGGCTTGTTTTCCGAAATATTGGATAGCACTGATTGGGAAAAATTTAAACCACTGTTAACTTCGGAAACCGGAGAATATTGGCTGACACATTACAATTTTGACAAAACCGCTGCCAAAAGAAGAAAACAATTAGGCTTGTCCGCTATACAGTTATTGGTTATCAATGTGGTAGTTCCATTACTTTTTGCTTATGGGAAGAAAAAAAATGCAGCACAATACACCGAGAAAGCGCTCCGTTTGCTGGAAGCTATCCCGGCAGAACGCAATCATATAATCAGTTCATTTTCCCTTTCCGGAATAGAAATTCTGAATGCCTGCGATACCCAAGCGCTGATTCAACTCAAACGAGAATATTGTGAACAGAAAAAATGCATCTATTGCAGGATAGGACATAAACTACTCATCAAATGAACCGGCTGCTCAATATCCCAGGCAAGTACAAAACGGTTCGAAATCGTAGCCTTCCTTGCCGACCGTCACGTTTCCGATAGCAGGAAATACGATATGCATGCCTGCGACAGGAATTTTTTGCGCGGATACATATTCCAATATTTTCAGACGGGATGCAATGGCATCCTGTGCATTGGAATCGTATGTAACGGCAATCTCCGGATGTGGCATCTGGACAGGCGTCACATGCGTTAGGTCGCCCCATATCAGTAATCTTTCTCCATTTGATTCCACCAAATAGACAGTATGTCCGGGTGTATGTCCGTATGCTTTAATCCCTCTGAATCCGGCGAATAAACTGCTCTCTTCGCTGTCAAGCGCTACAGGCTCGAATTGTGTTATTCTGTCTTTGTAGGCGTCTATTATGGGAAGGCTTTGCTGGTTCCCGGTCCAAAAAACATATTCTGCCTCCGACAGATAGAGTACAGCATTGGGAAATGCAGCCTTACCGTCGTGCAGCAATCCGCCGATATGGTCGCCATGCACATGCGTGAGAAGAATGACATCAATCTGCTCAGCAGTAAGACCAAGTGATTGTAGATTACTCAATAAATTTATACCTAAACCGGTGTCTACCAAAATGTTTTTGTCCGGCGTACGCACTAAAAACGCATTGATTTCCGACGGGAAAGTTCCATCGGGAAGGTATTTTTGCAAATCCGCCTGGTTCGCCCCAATCAAGATATTCGGTTTTCCGGCCGACTGTGTTTCAACTAATGTACTTACCTGGAAATCACCAATCAAAAATGTGATAACATTATGGTCCGTTTGCGCAATCAGATGATTTACCGGCATGACAAAAACAATTGCGATAAAGAATAATACATACTTTTTCATTGTAGAAAATATTTTATCCTGCAAATTTAGTAAAAAATTTCACTTTTTCCAAAAAAAATGCTTACTTTTGTAACTTTAAGAAGCAATATTGCGTATGATTTTGATTATCGACTGGCTGAAGGCACATTTACTGACCTGTCCGAGCAAGCAATTCTTTCACTTGGATTGCCCCGGATGTGGATTACAGCGCAGTATAATTGCCTTACTGGAAGGAGATATCGTTCGAAGTCTTCAAACCTACCCGGCCACCATCCCCATGTTGTTTACTTTTGCTTTCACTGCTTTGCACCTGAAATTTGGTTTCAGATATGGCGCTGCAATCATCAAATGGTCTTTCGCAACAACCGCTTCAATTATTTTGATTTTTTATTTTTACAAATTATTTACACATAAATTATTTTAAGTATGGAAGAAAATTATTATCAACCACAGGTTTCACTGCCGAATTCAACACTTATTTTAGTGTTTGGAATTCTTGCCATTCCGGCTTGCTGCTTCTATGGATTCGGAATTGTATTTGCGATAATTGCTTTGGTATTGGCAAAATCGTCAGTAGAGCAATATCTCGTTAGCCCGGAGAAATTCTCAGAGAATTCTTACAGTAACATAAAAGCCGGGAAAATCTGCGCATGGATTGGACTGAGTCTGTCTGCTGTCTATTTGATTTTGATAATCGCTTTCATTGTTATTTTTGGTTTTGCGGCGATTACCGACCCGACTATAATTAGCAATTACTTTGAGAATCTGTCTTCTGTGTAGAAGTTTCGCGTCTTGCTATGACTTTGTCAAAGTCGGCATTTATAATGACATGTTATACAACATATTTTTTATGTTGCAGGGTTTCTTATTTTTTTATAATTTGCGCGGCTTTTCGAAATGACTGAAAATTATTGTTAAATTTTTAAACTATAAATGGTATCATGAAAGTATATCAAACAAATGAAATCAGGAACATTGCGATCATTGGCAGTTCCGGCTCGGGTAAAACCACTCTCTCTGAAGCCTTGCTCTTTGAGAGTGGTGTTATAAAACGTAGAGGTTCCGTAGACAATGGGAATACGGTTACCGACTATTTCCCGGTAGAAAAAGAGTATGGCTATTCGGTTTTTTCGACCATTTTCAGTGTAGAATGGTTGAATAAAAAATTGAATTTTATCGACACGCCGGGGTCCGACGATTTTGCGGGCGGCGCTGTTTCTGCGCTTAGTGTAACGGATACCGCGCTGATGGTAATCAATACACAGTACGGGATAGAAGTTGGCACCATCAACCTTTTCCGCCAAACGGAAGCCCAGAACAAACCGGTTATTTTTCTCCTTAATCAATTGGACAAGGAAAATGCCGATTTCGACAAAACCTTGGCGCAACTGAAAGAAAATTATGGCGGAAAAGTCGTACAAATCCAGTACCCCCTGCAAACCGGCCAAAATTTCCACCAAATGGTAGATGTTCTGAAAATGAAACTCTATCAATGGAAACCCGAAGGCGGAGCGCCCGAAGTATTGGATATTCCCGCTTCGGAACAGGACAAAGCCGCAGAACTGCACAATGCTTTGGTTGAAGCTGCCGCCGAAAACGATGAGGCTTTGATGGAAAAATTCTTCGACCAGGGAAGCCTGACGGAAGACGAAATGCGTGAAGGTATCCGCAAAGGGTTGTTAGCCAGAGGTATGTTCCCGGTTATCTGTGCGTCGGCCGGAAAAGACATGGGCGTTCGCCGCCTGATGGAATTTCTGGGCAACAATGTTCCCAGCATACCGGAAATGCCGCTTTACAAAAATACGGAAGGCAACGAGATTACGCCCGACCCAACAGGAGCAACCAGTATTTTTATATTCAAAACTACGGTTGAACCACATATCGGACGTGTTTCCTACTTCAAAGTTATGTCCGGTACGGTTAAACCCGGCGATGATGTACTGAACGAAGACCGTGGCTCCAAGGAACGGATTTCACAATTGTTCGTTGTGGCAGGACAAACTCGCTCTGAAGTTCCGGAACTACAGGCCGGAGATATCGGTGCAACCGTGAAACTGAAAGATGTTAATACCGGCAACACACTGAATCAAAAAGGAATAGACAATAGATTCGATTTCATCAAATACCCAAATTCCAAATATCGTCGCGCCATCAAAGCTGTCAACGAAGCGGATGCTGAAAAAATGATGGAAATACTCGGACGGATGCGTGCAGAAGACCCGACTTGGGTCGTGGAACAATCGAAAGAACTGAAACAGGTGATTGTTTCCGGTCAGGGCGAATTTCACCTGAAAACGCTGAAATGGCGGATTGAAAACAATGATAAATTGGCTATCGAATTTATCGAACCGAAGATTCCGTATCGCGAAACCATCACAAAATCGGCACGCGCCGACTACCGTCATAAAAAACAATCGGGCGGCGCCGGACAATTTGGCGAAGTACACCTGATTATCGAACCCTATCAGGATGGTATGCCGATGCCGGAAGTGTATAGATTCAACGGACAAGAATTCAAAATCCAAGCACGTGATGTTCAGGAGCTTCCTTTGGACTGGGGCGGAAAATTGATATTTGTGAACTCTATCGTTGGCGGTTCCATCGACGCTCGTTTCTTACCCGCTATCCTGAAAGGAATTATGGCACGCATGGAGCAAGGCCCATTGACCGGCTCTTATGCACGGGACGTCCGCGTAATTGTCTATGACGGGAAAATGCACCCGGTCGACTCCAACGAAATTTCGTTTATGCTCGCCGGAAGAAACGCCTTCTCTACCGCGTTCAAAAATGCAGGCCCGAAAATCCTCGAACCTATTTATGATATAGAAGTCTCACTTCCATCGGAATATATGGGTGATGTGATGGGTGATTTGCAAGGCCGCCGCGCCATGATTATGGGTATGAATTCCGAGAAAGGTTACGAAAAACTGATGGCAAAAGTGCCTTTGAAAGAGATGAGTAACTATTCTACCTCTTTGAGTTCCATCACCGGAGGACGCGCTTCTTTCACGATGAAATTTGCTGCTTACGAATTGGTTCCGACCGATGTACAGGATAAGTTGCTGAAAGAATACGAAGCACAACAAGAAGCGGAATAAACGCTGTTTATTTATAACTGCTAAGGCAGAGAGGGACGCGAAGAAAAAAAATCTTTGCGTCCCTTTGCGTCTTTGCGGTTAACAATGATTACAAAAACGCCACAGTTTTCTCCAATTGATTCGTTCTGGAGCCTTTAATCAAGATATGATATCCTGAAATGTCGGCTGTTGGAAGATTCATGAGCAAATCTGTCGTTTGGGAGAAAATACGCCAATCCGACGGGATGGAACGGCAACCGGCAAAACTTTCGCCACAGAGGAAGACTTTGTCAAGCCCGCTTGCCGACAATCGGTCAATCAGTTGCTGATGTTCCGCTTTGCTGTACGCGCCTAATTCTTTCATTTCGCCCAGAATCACCATCTTAGGCGAAACATGCAATGCCAGAAAATTATCCAAGGCTGCCTTCATGCTGCTTGGATTCGCATTGTAAGCATCTATAACCAGGTTATTTTTGGCTGTTTGCAAGTTTTGTGAACGATTATTCTGTGGAACATAAGCAGCAATTGCCCGGTTAATTTTTTCGCTTTCCACACCAAAGTAAGATGCGATACAAACAGCCGCCATCACATTTTCAAAATTATAGCCCCCTACCAAATTTGTCCGGCAATAATGAGTCGGCGTTTTCTCCTTCTCTTTTGTCCATTCCAGCTCCAAACAAGGTTCAGTGGTTGTAATCCGACCGGAAACAAATGCTTCCGGCGTATTTCCATAATAAACCATATTCAAAGCTGTATAGAAATCTTTCAAATAAGGGTTATTGAGGTTTCCGAAAACCGTTCCTCTATCTCTCAGAAAATCATATAATTCCGTTTTGGTTTGAATGACGCCATCAAAAGAGCCGAAGCCTTCGAGATGGGCTTTCCCGACATTTGTAATCAAGCCGTAATCAGGCGCTGCAATCCGGCAAAGCGCCTTGATTTCACCCGGATGATTGGCGCCCATTTCTATGACGGCAAACTTATGTTCCGGCTTCAACTGCAACAGGGTCAACGGGACGCCAATGTGATTGTTCAGGTTTCCCGATGTAAAAAGGATGTTGTACTGTGCCAATAAAGTGGCGGCAATTAATTCTTTAGTAGTTGTTTTACCATTGGTTCCGGTAATGGCTATCACAGTAGTTTTTAGCTGATTACGGTGATAGTTGGCCAAGTCTTGCAAAGTTTGCAAAGCATCTTCAACCCGGATAATCCGATTCTCTGACGGTAAGTCTTGCCGGTCTCCAACTGCAAAACCGGCTCCTGCTTTCAAAGCCTGTTCGATATAATCATTGCCATCGAAATTATCACCCTTCAATGCAAAAAAAACAGACCCTTCCGGACAAATCCGGCTGTCGGTAGTGATGGTCGTAGCATTCAGAAAAATCGAATAAAGTTCGTCCAAATTCATTTTATCGAAAAATTTAATGAACAAAGGTACAAAATATCCTTGCAAAATAGTATTTTTGTAAAATGAAACAATTAACATGCAATATAAAAGGAGCGTTGATGGATTTTTCCTTACCGAAAGTGATGGGAATCCTGAATATTACGCCGGATTCATTTTTTGAAGGCAGTCGTAAACAAACGGAAAAAGAAATTGCCGGGCGCGTAATTCAAATCATGGAAGAAGGTGCGGATATCATTGACATTGGAGGCTATTCTTCGCGGCCGTCGGCAACATACGTTGATGAAGCAGCAGAAATATCCCGCTTGGAATACGGCTTGAAAATCTTGTTTCGGGAAATTCCCAATGCCATCGTTTCGGTAGATACTTTCCGTTCGGAAGTGGCTAAGCGTTGTGTGGAAGATTTTGGCGTAGCCATTATCAACGATATAGCCGCCGGTAGCTTAGACCCAAAAATGTTTGAAACAGTTGCCCGGTTGCAAGTTCCATATATCATTATGCATCTGAGAGGAACTCCGCAAACCATGATGCAACATACTAATTATGAGAATATAATGCAGGAAATATTCTGCTATTTTGCAGAGAAAGTAAATCAACTGCATCAAATGGGCGTAAACGATATCTGGATTGACCCGGGCTTTGGTTTTAGCAAAACGACATCTCAAAATTATGAAATTTTGGAAAAATTGGAAGAATTTCTTATCTTTGAGCTGCCTGTTTTAGTCGGTTTCTCGCGAAAGACAATGATTCGGGAAGTAATCGAAACTTCGCCCGCTGAAAGTCTGAACGGGACTACCGCTTTGAATATGTTTGCGCTAACCAAAGACATACATATTTTACGGGTACATGATGTAAAAGAAGCCGTACAGACAGTTAAATTGTTTAATAAAATAAAAAATACAAACGAATGATTCACTTCGGAATAAAAGACCTTATCGACATTTTATTAGTCGCTTTTTTTCTTTACGAGACTTTTCTCCTGATGAAAAAAACCGGGACGACAAACATTTTTCTGGGCGTCCTGTCTTTTGTCGCCATTTGGATTTTGGTATCCCAGGTTTTCGAAATGCGTCTGATGGGCGCTATTTTTGACAAGTTTATCAGTGTCGGTTTTATCCTGTTGGTTATTGTGTTCCAGAAAGAAATACGAGAATTTCTTCAGGCTTTAGGTTCCAACAAAGGACTCGGCTTTATAAAGAAACTGTTTAAACCGAAAAATGAAACCAATGTTGATGAGAATCTTACCTATATTATGCCCATCGTGATGGCTTCCATGGACATGGCCAAACGGAAAGAAGGCGCTTTGATTGCTATCCAACAAACGACTTCTTTGGATACTTTTGTAGAAACAGGCGAAATCCTGAATGCCAATATCAGCGTCCGGCTGATTGAGAATATATTCTTCAAAAACAGTCCTTTACACGATGGAGCAATGATTATTTCAGGAAAAAAAATCAAGGCGGCAGCTTGTATCCTGCCGGTTTCGCAAGACCAGAATATTCCGAAACATCTTGGTTTACGTCACCGTTCAGCCTTGGGTTTGTCCCAGGAAACCGATGCCAAAGTGATTATTGTTTCCGAAGAAACCGGAAAAATTTCATTGGCGCACAAAGGAAAATTATCTGTGGCTATCACAGCGGAAGAATTACAGAAAAAACTGATTGCAGAATAATTTCTACGCAATTTCTTTTCCGAAAGGCGTCAATGCCAGCGCCGCCATCTTGAAGTGTTGCCTGCCGAACGGAATACCGATAATCGTAATGCAGAACAGGATGCCGAAGCCAAAATGTGTCAGCGATATCCATAATCCGCCCAACAGAATCCAAAGCACATTCATGAACAGTGACAGGCATCCGCCCGAATTGCCCTTGTCCGTAACCGTACTTCCAAAAGGCCACAACGCTAAAATGGCCAATTTAAGTGTTTGCAAACCGAAGGGTACGCCGATAATGGTGACCATAAGCAACGCGCTCGACACCAAATATTCGATGGCAATAAAAATGCCGCCGAAAACCAACCAGATAATATTTCCTACTATTTTCATTTCCTGTATTTACAACATTCCGGCAAGGCATCGTAAACCGCTT
>JAITQA010000066.1 GCA_031289145.1 Dysgonamonadaceae bacterium
GGTATGTTTTTTATTTATCATTTTATTCATCATTATTTCTTTTTAAGTCTTACAAAAATATTGATTGAAACGCCCTGTTGAATATCAAATACATTTTCGTCTGTCGTGCCGTCGGGTGCTCTACGTGATAACTTTCCGTGTCGGCGAGGAGTGATATGAGTTGTTGTTTGGTGAGCATAATGCTTTGCAAAGTTAATTATTTAATTCTTCTAAAAAATTTACGAAAACAAAAGGGTCTTGAAATTCGATTTTTTCATTGTCCCATTTGTTTTGCAGGTATTCAAAAACCTATATTTGATTTTTGAAATATCCGTATTCTTTATCAACAAGTAATCGTCTATCAAGAAAACAATTGAACATCTCACAAGACGTTTCAGGCAACAAAGTACAACTGAAACAAGCAGACAAATTCAAATTTCCGACACCTTGTCCTGAAGTGTGGTAGCATATTGGATCTGTGGCACAATCGCAAGCTCTAACCATTGCTGAGTTAATGAGTTTGCCAATTTTGTCGCTATCGCACAAAGAAGTTATTCCACCATAACTACCCTCTGTACCTGCAATAGTATAAATAAGTACACCATACATTCCCAATTTATCGTCAATGTACAATCGTTCTTGAATAGAAGTTGAAGGATAGCCACAAAGATATTCTAACTCCTTAATAATTAAGTGTGAAAATGTATGAATCAATACAAATTGAGGAGTTATTTCTTCCGGTTTCTTTATTTGATATTCGGAATTGCTTAAATTCCTAACAATCAGATTTATTCGTGACGATATAGTATCATTTTCATTGAGCCATTTTGTTAAAACATCAATATCAAAATCAAAAAATATACCCTCTCCAAAACTCTCCACCGCAGGTAAATACCGTGTATCTTTTCCATAGTTTGAAGTGAAATTTTTTATTACATTATCAGTAAGAAACGTATCTACAGAAATTGGTTCTTGCCGTGTGTATGAAGTTTGCGCAAATGTTATTTTTATTTTATCCATTTTATATATGGATTGTATTAAATCTTTTTGAAACAACGCATCATCAATTTTATTAAAAATTAGTTCGCCCCCGATTTCTTCAACTATCTTAGTTGTTATAAACTTGTATTCGTCAAATCTGTATTCATTTTCTGATTTTGAAATTTCCGATTCTCGGCTACTAAAATTATTATCTATCAACCTTTGAATTACTTCAGGGGTAATGTTGAGTTTATTTGTCGTTTGGATAACAGAAGAAATAATATCTGCGTGCAATCCTTTAGAATACAAATCTTTTATTAAGTTTATTTTGAAACTGTTTAATTCATCTTCATTAGGGATAAAAATACTTGAAAGAATGTTCGGATAATACACGCTGTTGCTTGACCTGATTACAGGTTTAAATAAAATATCTATTTCTTGCGTATTAGGTATTAAATCTTGTATCTTTATTCTTGAATTGAATAGCCCTGACAAAGTCGAATACGTAAGTTGTTCACCTCGTGAATTTTTAACACAAATTCCAATACCTTTCAAATCATCTAATTTGTCAGATGTTTTATATTCCATTACAATATCTTCAGGCACTTCAATTTGCCCCAATGATACAATTTCTTCTTTATCCTCGTCGGTTTTTTGTTCTTTTTTTGCCTTTTTGTAGAATGCCCATCTATCCCACGGAATATCTGCAATATCGCCATTAGGAGCAGTGAGGATAAAACGGACTTGTTCCAAATCATAAAATTTCTTTTTTCGCTGTTGATTCTTTATATAGCAGTTAAAGCATTTGGGCGGATAAAAGTTGTCTTTGTCCTTTGCATCAACTTGATTGTCCCAATGTCTTTTCCAATTGGAAATATGGTCAAATTTATGACAAGTATTGCAATAAAACCATTCCGGAAAATAGCGAGCCGAAAGTAAGGCAAATTGATTATCTAATTTATATCCGGAATGTAATTCATTTATAGGAATTTTTACAAGATATTCTAATTGCTGAAAATATTTGCTTAAACGATTCTTAAAGCGGCTATCATTAATAAGATTGTGTTCTTCGAATTGTTCCTGTATTTTTTCAAAAAACACCCATTCATCAAAATTTTTGATAATCAGAGCTCCATCTCTTGTTTCAATGATAGAGCCAACCCCGCCGTAAGCGCTAATTGTTTTGCGTGTCTGTATTTGTTCGTATTGTCCCATTACTTATTTGCGATTTTAATTACACTATTTGTATCTATTTCTCTCATAGACATCATTATCCCCCAATCGTCAAATTCTGAAAATTTTCTGATAAGACCATTTTTGTATGTCAAATTACTATTTTCTTGAATTTTTTCAAGCCAATTCTTCGATAACTTCTCTAATCTTTCAATTGCATATTGTTGTTGTTGGGTGTTTTTTATTCTTTCTTTTAGAAATGTCTTTAATTCTTCATAATCACCTTTATATTCTATAACTTGACTTGGTTCATTTTTACGCTCATCTTTGTACAATCCTTTTTTGTGTCGAACAAAGCAAATTAATAAACTCGCAAGAGCTTTGTCTAACGCTATTTCGGTAAATGGTGTTACACTTAATGGTTCTACAAATTTATAGTAGGCATTGTGAAATGCAACATAATTCTCAAAGTAGGATTTCTCTCTTGAACGGTTGGCATCTAATAAATTGATAACGATACCTTTGTAATCCCTTCCTACACGACTTGAGGCTTGTATGTACTCTGCAATGTTTTTTGATTGCCCATTCATCAACATTACATTTAATCGCTTTATATCAATACCTACTGAAAACATATTTGATGCCAAAACCAAATCAACCGTATTTTGCACAAAGTTTTGTTCTTTTTCAACAATGACATTAAGCGGTTGTTCTAATTCATTCAAAAGTTTCTTAATCAGATTGCTTTCTACTCTGCTTGTCAATTCTTTTGTGCGGCTTGTTAAACCTAAAAAGTTAAAACCATATAAAGTTTTTCCGAAATCGTATCTGTTATGCAAAAGTCGAATGAGCGTTTGAATTTCGGCAGGTATTTTGTTGTACACTTTACCCACATCTCGCAAACTATTATAAAATGAAACGATTGTCCAAAAATTATTTTCAAGTCCAATGGCATCTTCTTTTGATAACTTCTCTTTTTTGAGCAAATAACTAAACAATTTTATTCTCGCCAAGAGTAAATTTCCAATTATCTGTAATTGAGAATTTAATGCAGTTTTACCAGTCGGCATAAAACCAATATGTTTTCTTTTGCTATCATTGGAAATAAATGAGAAAAAATTATCATCATAAGTTACTCCCATTGGAGGGAATATATTTAATTTTCGATTGCCATATAACATAGCAATTTGGTGTTCTGTATTTCTTGTTGTTGCTGTCGAAGTAATAATTTTAGGTTTTCTTTCGCCCTTTATTGATAATAGCTCTACTATTGACTCAAACAATCCTGTGAGCGAACCTAAAGGACCACTTAACAAGTGTAATTCGTCTTGTATAATTAAGTCGGGAGGTAATTTGTCTTTCTCAAAATCTTTTTCATTAGGAGAAGAATTGAATAGTTTATGCCCTTCTTCTCTATGCGAAAGCATTGCAAATTTATCGACAGTTGCAAATAACAATGTTGGTGGATTTTGATATATTCTGTCATCAACAAAATATATAGGCAATTCTGAATGAAAGGCACATTTTTCATTTAAACACTTTGTTTGGAACAAGGTATTTGTAGCATCATAACCTTTGACAAAATAATTATGTGTATTTTTAGAAATTAAGTTGCAACCGCACCAAGGGCAGTTTGTAATGGGAAATGTATTTGCTTTTTCATAAATACCCTTTTTCCCACTGTTTAATTTTGTTATTTCGTCGGTAATTTTTTTACATATATCAATAGCATCTTTGTATGAGTTCGGTGTTGTAGAAGCGCCTACCCACATACCTATTGAAACGGGAAAACTGCCAAAATAATAAGTATCATCTTCTGTAAATTGTTTTCTTAAAAAATCAAGCGCAAGGATCAACTTTGTGGCTCTCTCAAATTGTTGCGCAGTCAAAAGCCGTAGTGTATAACGCATTATTACGGAAACACCATCAGCATTTTCTTTGTGTATAATTCGGCGACTGATTATGGTAAATGCAGTTAAAGCCAGATATGCTTCCGTTTTTCCTCCACCCGTCGGAAACCATAGTAAATCAACAATATTATTTCTGTCATCTGATTTTTCATTGATAATTGACTCAATGTTCAATAAGAAAAACGCCAACTGAAAAGGTCTGTATTGTGGATTAAAATCACAATTATTGAAATACGCCAAACTATTATACTCGTAATTTGGGGTGATATTTTCCAATTCAATCCCTTTTTTGCCAAAGTATTCTTCTTTTGAAATCAACATTTGAATATACATTGCCGTATTAGCAAGAAGAAACGATTTGAATGCTGTTTCATTTTTGTTCAAAAAATCAATGTTTGCAATAATCCTTTTGTATGTTTCTTCTTGTTTGGAAACAATATCGTTGAAATAGGGCTTGAAATTTTGTTTTACTTCGGTTGTTTTTTGTTTCGTATCAATCCATAGCTTATATTCACTTGCAAATGCTTTGAGTTTCTCAACAATTTTGTTTTTGGACAAATCAGTCCAGATAGATAGTTTTTTCAGGGAAGTAATATCTTTTAGATTTTCAGGGAAATCCTTTCGAAAAGAATTGCTGTAATTTTTTATATCAACTTCCGGTAAGAATGTAGTTTTTAATTCGGTTGGATTTTGGTTGTCATTCCATTCTACAGCGCAGCCATGTCCTATGGCAAAAGCAAATTCATTTCGGTATTGAAAATTTATCAGATTTAGTTCCTCGTCAAAAGGGTTTATTTCAGAGATTTGTTTGTAGGGTAAAAACTTTTCACCCTTGACTGTTATTTCGCCTTGAAAGATTGTTTTATGATTTAGTATTTCATTACCAAAAGAGAATCTGTTTTTGGAGTGTGTTTCTCTGTTTGCCATTAGAATCTTAATGAATTTACCATAATTCGTTTCGTAAATTCTCTTATAAAAACAAGTTAATATTTTTTCGTCTTTTTCGCCCCTGACTAATGGTATTTCTTTCGATTCATCAAAATTCGTGTCTGCCAAATCAATAGAGATATCTATTGGTTCTTGTTTCATTCGTTGCCACAAACGACCTAATAGAAGTTCAACTTTATGATATACAATAGAATTCCTTAGTTCTGTTTGGTTTTCATTGCTAAATTTACTTCTTAAAGTATAAACACTTAAATCACTTTTACTAAAAGTTTCTTTGTCTAAAAGCATAAATCCATTTTCAAACAATAAATGTTCTTTTATAGGATTATTAGGATTGCTTACAAATGATTTAAAACTATTTTCATCAACTTCTATTTTTGCTTCTACCGGTTTTAGTTGTTTATATTTGGCATAAGAAAAGGTAATATTTACGTTTTCCGTTTTTTTGGACACACAAAAGGTTAAACCAAAATTAGTTGGATAATATTGATTGGCTTCCGAATATTCCGTTTCCTTTTCTTTTGTCGATTTACTGTTAGCAATATTTTCGTCGCCATTAGTATCTGCATCATCAAAATTATTTATATCATCTTCTCCATCAGTTGTCTCGGATTTTGAATTGACATCCGCTTCTAATCCTATTGAATCTTTGGATTGTTCAATTTTTCTTTCAGGGAAAAGTATCCCTGAATAATAGCGACTTAACGGGTAATCTGATATTATTTCTTCTTCGGCATTTGAAATGAAGACATCAGACCCCGGACCTATCAAATTGTTTTTAATAGTATCTCTAAAAATTAATCTCGGTTCATTTTTATAATTACTCATATTCTAATAAAGTTCTTATCTTAATTGTTTTTGTTTGAACTGTTTGCAACAATTTTTGCAAAACATCTTCTGGTAATTCTTGTAAATACTCACTCTTTTCAGTGTAACCAGAATTTTCGTACTCTATTAAATCATCTCCAATATTCTTTCCTGCCCTATTTCTTATACTGAAATCGATTCTTTTACATTTTATAAATCTATCTAACTCTTTCGAAATCAGCTCATTGCTGAATCCGTTATCATTGCAAAACCTGCATATCAATTCCAATGTTTCTATGTCAGGAAATCTTGTTTCACAATCATCTTTGAAATAAAGCCTAAAAGTATTGTAGCGTATTTTATAATCAGAATTAAATAATTTTTTGTAAAATATCTTTATGCTGTTATTATATCGTTGTGATAATATATTTTTCAATGTTTTTTTCCAACTATCAGCATAATAATCAAATATATTCATTGTATTATCCGAATCTAAAATATTTAAGACTTCTTGAAATAGTTTTTTGTTATCATTTTGATAAAATCTTATTGTTGCACCTTCATAAACCTCACCAATAGTAGAACTGATTTGCTCATTTCCATCAATTAAGAAAATGCCTTTTGAGGATTCAAACTTATCATTACTTCCGTCTTCAAATTCTATTTCATACAATATTTTTTCTTTTGGCAAATCAATACTTTCGTAAGGATTAGTTCTGAAAGATTCGTTGTTTAAATCAAAATTAAATAAATCATCTAATTGTCGTTGCAAGTATTGTATGTCTTCACTGAAAACAGAGGATACAAATGGTTTTCTGTCTTTATGTGTCAATTTGCTTTTTTCTTGGGAGTGATAATTTTGAACAAGATTATCAACTGCAATTTCGTCAATATCTTTGTAACATAAAACTTCAACATTCCCTTTGAGCAAACTTAACGTATCAAACATTTCCATATTGTTCAAATAGGGGATAATATAGGTGCGATTAGCTATATTTTTATCATCTGCATTTATCCACGATTGTAAATAATCAATTTGATTGTCAATTCTTTTGTCGGGAATAAGGCGGATATTGGTAATTCTGCTGTTTTTTATTTGATTCCAAAGTACCGAATAACTTTTTTTATCTACAATCAAAAACAATTTTTTACTCCCTAACTCTTTTGCTTTTTCTGCGATATGATTCCATTTGAGATTCTGATTTCCAATGCATATAGAAATTTTTTGAAACTTGTTAAATATCTTTTTGGTACCTTCTTTTATTATTTCAGGATTATAAATATCACGATTATAAAACTGAGTATTCAATTCATCTTCAAATTTTTCACTTTTGAAAAAGCTCAACAAGCGGTCGCAATACTCCTGATATGTACCTTTTGACAAAGGAGAATCCGTTAATATTGTGCGGAAATAAAAATTGGTATATTTCAAAAGAAAGGAAATATCAATATTTTTTTCTTTTTTTAATAGGTCAATTTCGGACTTTAATTCAAGCGTCTTTTCAAGCAATTTGGCATCTTCTATCACTTGTTTTTGCGGAACTTGGGGCGTTTCGTTATTCGCAATTTTTATTTCGTCTTTCGACCACAACCATTCCATAAAATCATTTTGCAAATCAGGTTTGTGAGTACCAATAAGAATAATGTTCTTAACCCTGCCTTGCCACTTCAGTTCCTGCAAAATGTCAGAAAATGAATCTCTGTATTTGGAATCTCCTATAATCAGGATTTCGTCGAATTGATAGGAACTATTGGTGAGATATTTTTTTGCGGTTTGAAAATCATTATAGCAATCTATCATATAGTTGAAGAATGGCAATTTATTAGATATATTACCGGATTTTGCTGTATATTTTATTGGTAAGAATCCACATTCTTTAAAAAAATCTTTTTCTGCTATAATTAATGTTCTGTTTTGGAAATCAGTAAGTAGTGGAAAATCTATCCCAAAATATTCATTCAAGAAACTTTTATAATTATCAATGTCTTTTACAGTGTTTTTATTTTCAACGAGATTTGGGTTGAGTTTAGTAAAAATATTTTTTGTTAAAGGGAAATCGCAAATTCCATCTTCATTTTTCCTCTTGTATTTGTAATTGAGATATATTTGCTTATCAACAATTTTCTTTACCTCTAATATTCGAGATTCTTTATTTCTTTTTGTGTAAATCAAATCATTAACATTCAATGCAGGTGTGGTTTTTTTATAGTTAAAAAAATTTTGATACAATTTGATTATTGTCAAAGAATTAAGAATCGAATTGAAAAAGTTTTGACGAAACTCCTTCTCTGGTATTCCAATAAAAAAATCTTTTTTTTCTGATTTATCATTGAGAATATACTCACGAATAAGATAAAAATTTACAAAATCAAATATTTGAAAATCAGCAAAAAGAGGTTTGTCAAGGTTAATATCTGTTTTAATCTTGTCTTTTATCTCTTTGCCGAGAATTGATAAGTATTTTTTTATGTATTCTCTCATTAATACCCTAATTTTTGTCTGTGGAAACCAATTATCCAAGAACGATTGTAACGGTCGCTTTCCAAATATTGTCCAATGAGTTCTTCTATAATATTGTCCATCTTCTTTGACATATCTACTTTCGGACAAAGATACAATATTATTAGGAATTAAAGTTTATGCTTTTAATATTATTTTGTCTCCAAAACCACCCTATCCCACAACAAAAAAAGCAGCCACATTTCTGTAACTGCTTCTTTTTCAAGTGGTGCCACCAGGAATTGAACCGGGGACACACGGATTTTCAGTCCGTTGCTCTACCAACTGAGCTATGGCACCGCTCTGTTTTGCGGATGCAAAGGTAGAAGATTATTTTTGAATTTGCAAGTCTTTTGCGATTTTTTTTTATCGCTATCGGGCAATATTAGCACATACATTGTTACATCTCAACTCAAAAAGCCTCCCAACCCTGCGCTTGCAAAGGAATTTGCGTGCCGTCGCGGGCAATGAGATTAGCGCCTTGCGTGGTGTTGCAAATGTGACCGATTACCTTGATTCCGTCTATCTGCTCTACCTTTTCGTGCAGATGCAGGGGTACGGTAAACAACAGTTCGTAGTCGTCTCCGCCGTTCAATGCAACTGTGGTTAGATTCATATTGAACTGTTCGGCCATGGATGCAGTCTGATAATCAATCGGAATCCGCTCTTCGTAAACGGCACAGCCGACATTGCTCTGTTCACAGATATGCAGGAGTTCCGACGAAAGTCCGTCCGAAATGTCAATCATGGCAGTCGGAAGGATTTGATTTTCAGATAGAAGTAGGATGATGTCTTTCCGGGCTTCCGGTTTCAGTTGCCTTTCGAGCAGGTATTCTTTTCCGGCAAAATCGGGATTGAAATCTTTTTCTCCGGCAAAAACATTTTTTTCTCTTTCAAGCAGTTGCAGTCCCATGTACGCTGCGCCCAAATCACCCGAGACACAGACTAAATCATGCTCTTTCGCCCCGTTTCGGTAAACAATTTTGTCTGCGTCGGCTTCCCCGATGCAAGTAATGCTGATGCACAATCCCGTCAACGAAGAAGAGGTGTCGCCTCCAACAATGTCAACGCCGTAAATTCGGCAAGCCAATTCTAATCCCTCGTAAAAGTCTTCCGTGTCTTCCACCGAAAAGCGTTTGGAGAGTCCCAAAGACACGGTAATCTGTTTGGGCTGACCGTTCATCGCATAAATATCGGAAAAATTCACGATTGCCGACTTGTATCCCAAATGTTTGAGGGGTACGTAGGTCAGGTCGAAGTGAATGCCTTCCATCAATAAGTCGGTGGTTACAAGGACTTTTTTCTCCTTGTAATCCAATACTGCGGCATCGTCGCCCGTTCCTTTGAGACTGCTTGCATTTCTCAATTCAAGGTTTTCCGTCAAGCGCCGGATTAATCCGAACTCACCTAAAGTTGCTATTTCCATAATGAATATTTTTGTTTTACCGCAAAGGCGCAAAGAACCGCAAAGAATATTCATATTACTTTCTCTTTGCGGTTCTTTGCGCCTTTGCGGTAAAAAATTATAATTGTTTGATAATTTCTTCCATGATAAACGCCATTTTGGGTTGTGCGATTTTGGCAGCAGCCTGTACTTCTTCGTGCGATACTTCCACAATTTTTCCATACACGCCCAAATCGGTAATAATAGAGAAAGCCAGAACTTTCAGCCCACCGTGACGGGCGACAATTACTTCCGGAACGGTGGACATTCCCACAGCGTCTCCTCCGATAATTTTGAAATAATGATATTCGGCAGGCGTCTCAAAAGTAGGGCCTTGTGTACCGACATACACGCCGGATTGCAGTTTGATATTGTGTTTCCCGGCTATATCCGTGGCCAATTGGCGTAATTTCCTATCGTAAGCCTCGCTCATATCGGGAAAACGAACGCCCAATTCTTCCTGATTTTTCCCCCTCAAAGGATGTTCAGGGAACAGGTTGATATGGTCTTCTATCAACATGATGTCCCCCACCTGAAACGAACCGTTCATACCGCCCGCAGCATTGGAAACGAACAGGTATTCAAATCCCAGTAATTGCATGACCCTGACCGGATAGGTTACTTCTTTCATACTATATCCTTCGTAGAAATGGAAACGCCCTTGCATGGCTAAAATGGGTTTGCCGCCCAATCGACCGGTAATCAACTTTCCTTTGTGTCCGGCTACCGTCGAAACCGGAAAATGCGGGATGGCTTCGTAAGGGATTTCTTTCTTATCGGTAATATTGTTTACCAAATCGCCTAAACCGGTTCCCAATATGATACCTGTTTTTGTACCTTCGGGTATTTGGGGTTTAAGCCAAGATACGGTTTCTTTTAAAGTTTGCAACATGATTTTCTATTTTTTGAGTGAATAATTCTTCCTTATTGATAATGACTTCAATGGGCAGATAATAAATAAATGATTTCAATTCGTCCGGGAAATACGGATTATCCGTCAGGCGTACTGCGTCTTTTTCGGAAGTAACGATGATTTTCCGATCGTTTCCTATTGATTGAAAAGCACCTGTTATTTCATTGATATTCTTCCGTCTGAAAGCATGATGGTCGGGATAAATCCGCAGATGCAGGTCGGAAGTGTAATTTTCCAGATACGCAATCATATCTTCAGGATGCGCGAAACCGGTAAGTAAGAGGAATGAGAAACCTTCTTTTTTCAACCTTTCGAGACTTTCTTTCCGCACAAGGTTGTTACCGGGAAAAACCGGCAAAAGGCTTCTGTATCCGTAAGCGGAAAAAAACAGTTGCTGATGCGGCAGCAGATGCAAGTTTGCTTCAACAGATTGAAGTTCAATCGGGTCGAACGGATAAAGACATTTTGTACAAACAACAATATCGGCACGAACATGGTTTGTCGCCGGTTCGCGCAGTCGTCCGACGGGCAGGAGACAGTCGTCGTATAGCGGTTGTTTACTGCTTGTCAACAGCAAGGACAAGGACGGTTTCACATACCGGTGTTGGAAAGCGTCGTCCAACAAAACGACATCCGGCCTTTCATCTTTGGGGAGTTTGAGCAGGTTTTTGATTCCCCGTCTCCGGTTTGAATCTACGGCCACCGTTATTCCCGGAAACTTGCGATACATTTGCAGAGGTTCATCGCCAATGCTGCGGCTGTTTGCATTTTCGTCCGCCCGGATAAATCCGGAAGTTTGCCGTTTATATCCTCGACTTAAAACGGCAATTTTGTATTTTTTACTCAGCAAACGAATCAAATATTCCGTATGAGGCGTTTTCCCCGTTCCCCCCACCCTTATATTTCCGATGGAAATAAGGGGAACAGAAAATACTTCGACCGGTAAAATATTCCTGTCGAAAAGCTTATTCCTTAACCAAACGACCAATCCGTATAGCCAGGCAAGCGGGAGTAAAAACTTGTTCATCTCCTTTTTTCTATAATAAGATAGGCTTGCAAATATACATGAAAATTCTCAATTTACACACAAACGAATAAAAATTAGAGGAAAGTTTACAGTGTTTCCGTTGAGGCAGCCTCTTATAAAAAAAACAGAGCGGTTGGTATTGTGTACCTCTCCGCTCTGTTTTTCAGCTATAGAAATAAGTTCAATTACAATTTATAGCCTGGATTTTGCTGGTCTTTCATATTTTCATTCGCGTTGATTTCAGCAATCGGAATCGGAAGAACCACTTTGTAATAATCCCAGTTAAAACTCCATGCTTCCGGCTGAATAGTAGGTAAATGTGGAAATGCCAAGTCTTTAGAACGGGTGATTGTTTTCCCGTTGCGGATGGCGTCAAAAAAGCGGTGCCCCTCTCCTACCAATTCTTTACGGCGTTCCTCCAATACACGGTCTAAAGTAACGGTAGCGCCGACAACCGTTTGATTCGGATCACCTCGTTTCACAATGGCATCCAGGTATTTAACCGCATCCTCGTTGTTGCCCGATTTTGCAGCGGCTTCGGCAGCAATCAGGTATGTTTCGGAAAGACGCAGTACTTTCACATTGCCCAGATAGTAGGTGGTGCTGCTTTCGCCTGAATTTACCGGATATTTCCACATATAACGCCTTCCGCTCTTGCTGTTGTAAGCGGTATTGTCAATAACGCTTTGGTAACGAATATCATTGGTCTCGTTACCCATTAGTTTTATTGTCCAATCATCGCTTAACAGGATATCGTCGTAACCACGGGGAGAAACTAAATAACCGATGGCGTCATTTCCTTGATTTTCAGTTGTCGTAAATTGCAATTCAAACAAGACTTCGTTACCAAATTCTCCTGCCCAGGCGCTTTTGTATTCTGCATTGGTCCAAAGTTTGTAGGCATTTCCTTCTGCGCCGGTAATAGCTTCTTTCGCAAATTTCAGTGCATTGGCATTGTCGCCTTGATACAGGTATACCCTGCTCAACAAGGACATTGCTGCCCATTTATTGAACCGTCCGTTATTTTTGGTTACCGGTAACAGATTGATAGCTTCATTCAAATCTTTTAAAACAAAGGTATAACATTCCGCTACTGTATTTCTTGCCGGTTTATAATCAGGAAATACCGGTTTATCCACAATCGCCACGCCTAAAGATTTACCTTGGTCTTTGGTGTAAGGATAGCCATATAATCTTGTTAAATCGAAATAAGCCATTGCTCTGATCGCCAAAGCCTGTCCTTTATAATCCGCCCAAAGCGCCATATCTACGCCTTGCTGGTCTTTCAATTTGTCGATACTTTCCAGAATCAGATTGGTATAGCTGATAATTTTATAGCATTGGCTCCAGAAAGTAGAAGGTGCATTGCTTTCATTGAAACTGAAAGTATAATAGCTGGCAACCCGTTTGGTATTGGATTGCGCCATCATATCTTCGCTGGTGGCATCACCGTAAAACGTCATCCTCGCCCCGTAATAATAATAATTGCGCATGGCATCGTAAGTACCCATCAGACGGGCATTTGCATCACTCAACAGTTTGACGCTTTCCCCTTTGTCTACAATAGAAGTAGAAGGCTCCAAATAAAGCCAATCGTTACAGGAAGCCGTAAATAACAACAGCAAGCAGGATAAAAACAATATTTTATAATTTTTCATACGATTCATTTTTTTAAAATTTAACATCAATACCAAAAGTCCATGTTCTCATTGGAGGTTGTTGCCATTCAACATAACCACTTGATGAGTATGATTCGGGATCATATTCTTTCCATTTTGCCCATGTCCACAAATTTGCACCGGAGGTGTATAGACGTATTTGGTCTACCCCAACCATTTTTGCCCAACTTTTCGGAGCAGTCAAACCAAAAGACAGGTTTTTCAAACGGACGTAATCATTCGGATGTAAACGTCTGCTGCTGGTAATACTGGCCATAGTCGTGCTTCTATTTGCTACAAATCGTTCAATATCGGTCTGATCGCCCGGTTTTTGCCAGCGATTTTCGTAATAGATGGGAACATTGGCCTGCATATCGCTACCGCCGTGTTCCGCCTTTTGGGCGCCATTGTCGTAAGTATTTCCACCGTAGGCGAAATTAAAAGTAAAACTCAAATCAACAAATTTATAAGAAAGCGCATTTGTCAGACCACCGCTCAATGTCGGTTCAATCCCCTTGAATGTCACTTTTTCAGCTTCGCGGTAATCTTTGGTAATACTACGGTCAATTGAGCCGTCCGAATTTTTTTTATTCAGATAGAATTGCGCTTCGCCATCTTCGGGATCAATTCCGGCAAATTCAATCATGTAATAGGTATAATACGGCATACCAATGCTGCGGTTGAAATTTCCGCTAACATATTCTGTCATTATACCATCCCATTTCAGAATTTTATTTTTGTTTTGCCCTAAATTCAATCCGGTAGTCCATCTGAAATCTTTGGTCTCAATATTGGATGACGTAATTTCCAATTCAAATCCCCTGTTTCTGACCGAACCGATATTCGTTAAATAGGTAGACAATCCGGTCGACATGGAGATAGGAAGGTCGTTCAAAAGGTCTTTGGCCGTACGGTTATACAATTCCAATGCGATGTTTATCCGGTTAAACAGTCCAATATCCAAGCCGAAATTTGTATTGTAATTTTGCTCCCATCTTAAAGTCGGATTTTCCAAGCGGCTGGTCGTAATCCCGGGAATACCCATATAGGAAGAACTCAAACTGCTCAAAGCCAGGTATCCGTAATAATCCGAAGGCAGTGTGCCGTTTGTTCCGTAAGATAACCTTAGCCGTAAATCGGAAAGGATATCTTTCGTATTTTCCATAAACGCTTCTTCGGTGATGCGCCATGAACCTGAAGCAGACCAGAAACTACCCCAACGGTTATTGTCTTTGGGAGATAAGCGGGAAGAGCCGTCGTAACGGTAACTTGCACCCAGATAATATTTTCCCATATAGTTATAATCGAGGCGGGAAATAATAGAAGCCATTCTCCATCCGGTAGGAGAACCGCTGACGGAAGTGGGTTCCGCACCATTGGAAATGGCATCCATATTCGGGTCTACAAACGATTTGGTATTTCCATACAGATAATCCCTTGAATATTCTTCCATATCAAATGCGGCAATGGCATCCAGAAAATGGTTTTCGGCAATCTGTTTGTTGTAACCTAAACTGTTGGACCAAACCCATTTTTTATAGTTATAAATACTTTTTGATCTTGAACCATTGGAACTTCTGCCGTCGGACGTTCTCGGATCATCCCAAGTATCGCCTATACTGACGGTATAATCATAACTGTAAGTGGTCTTGAATTTCAATTCCGGAAGAAAGGCATATTGACCGTAGATGATATTAAAAACTCGCGTCAATGATTCATTTTTGAAATTGTAATCCTGGGCTAATTTCGGATTCCGGTCACTGTTCCGGATAAAGCTCCTGTTATAAGAGCCGTCTTCCAAATAAACGGGATCGGACGGAACAACTGCATTTCGGGATGAGTAGTAAGGTGAAGTGTAAACCGTACCTTCCGAAAACACATCTTGTTTGACATCCGAAAATTGCGATTTGATGCCGATTGTCAATTTGTTTGTGGCATTCCAGTCTAAATTTACTCTGCCGTTTATTCGTTTCAGGCCGGAATTCATCGTATTTCCTTCCTGATCAGTGTAACTAAGCGAACTGTAAACCTTTACCACTTCCGTTCCGCCGGAAGCAGACGCTTCATAGTTCTGATAATGACCGCGTCGGAATAAGACATCATCCCAATCGACAAATCCGCACCAGGGAACCGGAGCATATTTGTCGATATTTTGGTTCACATAATCATCTGCATCCGTATAATTAGCGATTCCGCCTTTGATGGTATATTCGTTTCGCAAACCTTCAATCATCAAATCACGTCTTTGCTGACCTCCCATAACGGTACGGTACTTGGTTGCAAAATCGGAAAAACCGGCATTGGCTTTCAGGTTGAAGACGGTTTTACCTTTTTTACCGGACTTGGTAGTAATAATGATTACCCCATTGGCTGCCCTCGAACCGTAAAGTGAGGCCGCGGCAGCATCTTTAATCACGGCAATATTTTCTATGTCGGACACATCCAGTGTACTCAAAGCATCCGTACCGGGCGCATTGGAAGTGATGGAGCTTACCGAACTGAGATCCCCTGAAATAACAGCCACTCCATCAATCACATAAAGCGGCTCCGTCGATGCGCTGAATGAACCGACTCCACGAATCCTGACCGTTGTCGGCGATCCGGGCTGATTGGTTCCGGAAGATACGAAAACACCGGGCGCATTCCCTTGTAACAGATTATTTACGCTGACGACCGGCACATCTTTCAGTTTTTCCGCCTTAATCACAGAGGCAGAACCGGCGTAAACGCCTTTCTTCAGATTTCCGTATCCGGTAACAACCACTTCGCTTAACATTGATTCATCTTCCTGTAAAACAATATGGAGAGGGCTACCGTTAGCAGCCACTTTCACCTCTTGTTTTTTCATGCCGATATAGGAAAAAATCAGGACATTATTTGAACCGGCGGGAAGTTTTATTTCAAAATTCCCATCCTTATCCGTCATACTCCACACATCAGCAGCTCCTTTCAATAGAATGGACACGCCGAGTAAAGGCTCTCCGAAATTATCCAGTACCGTCCCTTTTACAAGGATGTCCGAATTTTGATTGGCAACGGCAACTGCTTTTGATTCGGGTTTGATTACGACTACGCCGTCGTGATACTCATAGCCCAATCCGCTTTTGCCGATAGCTTCATTCAAAGCTTTTTCTATCGGCTGATCTTTTAAGACCAATTTTTCGATCTTCACGGCATCTACATCTTCCGTACTGTAGATAAAATCAAAATCCGTTTGTTTTTCGATTTCCCAGATTACTTGATGCAAGGTAACATTTCTCAGATTCAAACTGACGGTAGTCTGTGCAAAGGCGCTTGCCGATGCATGAATACTTCCGATTAACAACAATGAAAAAATTAGTTGCATAACAAATAATCTTTTTTTCAACCTCTCAGGGTTAATTAAACTCTGCTTTTTTCTCATAATTTTGATAGTTTTTATTTTTACATAAAATTATTGTTTTTCCTTTTATTTCCGTTTTTATTTTACCGGTTTTTTCCAAAAGATTCAGAACCGGACCTAATTCATCATATCTGTTGAATTTTCCTCCAAACCGGAACAATTGTATACTTTCATTTGCATATTCAACATCAAAATCGTACCAACGCGACAAATAAATCATAATATCTTTCAGCCGCCAGTCTTTGAAATAAAATAAGCCTTCTTTCCATGCAATATAAGATGCTATGTCCACTTTTTTAACCGAAAACAGCTTGTTATTCCGGTCAAAAGCGATTTGTTCCGATGGATTTAACACAATTTCCTCATTTTCATCGATCAATTGAATTTTTACTCGTCCTTCGACAAGTGTAGTCCGGACAATTTCATCTTCGGGATAAGTCGATACATTAAAGGAAGTTCCCAAAACTTCTATTTTTGAGTCTTTCGTCAGAACGATGAATGCCTTATCCGACTTTTTCACTTCAAAGTAAGCTTCGCCGGTTAATTCGACGGTTCTGAAACCGGTCAGGAAATTGACGGGATAACGCAAACTTGACATTGCATTCAGGTAAACACGGGTGCCATCGCTTAAAACGATAGTGTATTCGCCTCCTTTCGGTACATTAATCTGATTGTAAACAATTTTTTTATTTTCTGCATCTGATTCGTAACGCAAACCAAGAGAATCTTTCTTGATTTTTGTACCCTCTTTTTCTTCTAATTGAAAGGCTTCTTCATCCTCCAAATCTATCAGGGAACCGTCATCAAGCATTAAGGTCGCTTTGTTGCCGCCCGGAATAATCCGGTTTGCCTGTAATTCTTTCGATACCTGACTTACAGGTGCATCTGCGCGTCCTTTGAAGAAAAATAAAAGCAATAAGGGGAGTAAAATCGCGGCAGCAGCATAATAATACCATGTTTTCAGCCGGAATACCGGTTGTGGATGAATGGCTTTTTTCAAGGTTTTCCAAGCTGTTTCTTTGTCATAGCGCTGTGCCATTGAATGTAGTTGGGCGAAATTTTCAGACGCTGTCAACTTTTTGAATAATAGCTCATTTTCGGGCGATTCCTGTTTCCAGGACTCCAAATCCTGCAGTTCATCAACACTGATATTTTTTGTGATAAACTTTGCAATCAATACCGAAATTATATAGATATCATTTTGCATATATTTTGCTTTTTTTTTATTTGAGTTTATTTATTCCGCATATATATTTAAAACAGTTAAATAAACAATATGGGGTAAGTCAAATGCAAAAAAACAGCAACTATTATTGACAAAGAAACGCTAAAATCAGAAAAGAATAAAAATAATCTTGCAAATATTTTCGTAATCGCTTGTATGCAATCTTTTTATGCGTATGTATAGTACCTTCGGAAATGGACATGGCATCCGCGATTTCCTTGTTATTTTTTCCGCTTAAAGCCAGCATCATTACTTTTGCGGTTTGCGGTGGTAATTTGTTAATTGCCTCCACTATAATTCGGTATGTTTCTTCTTCAATTACATGATCGTGAAAAAAAGAATCTAAGTTCAAGGTTTGTATTTCGACGGAATAATTTTCGACTACTCGCTTGTGTTCCAGCTCATTCAGGCAACTGTTACGAATGCTTGTGTATAAGAAAGATTTTATTTGATTAATATGTTGAAAATCATCTTTTCTTTGCCATAATTTAAGAAAGGTATCCTGTACTATATCAGCAGCATCATCGTTATTATCAAGATACTTCTCTGCAAATATACATAAAGGGATATAAAAATCATTAAACAAATTTTGAAAATCCTGAATATAAATATTATCGTGATTTACCACATTAATCTGCATAATTCATTATGAATTTCAATTTTCACTTTAACACATATCAATTATAGCTTCATTTCTTTGCTTTCGTAATATTTTATGAAAGATTTCGTTACAATTTTATTTCCGCCGGGAGTCGGATAATTTCCTGAAAAATACCAATCGCCTTTGTGGTTGGGACAGGCTTTGTGTAAACCTTCTAAAGATTGGTAAACAATGCAAACTTCGGCACGGGTGCCTTCTGGCTTTAATATTTCCGCAATCTTGTCGGCTATTTCTATTGCCGTAAACGGACGGTAAATATCTTTTACATAATTTACAACCTGTTCTTTGGGTAAATTTTCCTGCATCTTACAATTTTGATATGTCTCATCGATAATATGTTGCAAACCTCTCTCTTTCAACAAAGCGATGGAAGCTCTGAATGCCACAAATTCGTCCATACGGTTCATGTCGATTCCATAGCAATCGGGATATCTGATTTGAGGAGAAGAGGAAACGATTACTATTTTTTTCGGGCCTAAGCGGTCTAAGATATTGATAATACTCTGTTTTAATGTTGTTCCGCGTACAATACTGTCATCTATTACCACCAAATTGTCTTTGCCTTCGATAATGGAACCGTAAGTAATATCATAAACATGGGCGGCCAAATCGTTACGACTCTCACCCTCTGCAATAAAGGTGCGCAATTTAATGTCTTTCAAAGCTACTTTCTCTTGGCGAATTTTCATACTCAGAATCCTGTCTAATTCATCTTCCGACAATTCATGGATATGTTTTTTGATTAAGCGTTTCTTTTTTTCGTCCAAATGACGCTCGAAACCTTCCATCATTCCAAAAAAAGCCACTTCTGCCGTATTCGGGATAAAGGAAAAAACGGTATTATCCAAATCATCGTCAATCGCTTTCAGAATAGGCTCCAATAACAAACGTCCCAACATTTTCCGTTCCTGATAAATATCCTTATCGGAACCGCGGGAGAAATAAATCCGCTCAAAAGAACAAGGCTTGACTTCTTTGGCTTCCTGAATCTGTTCCAATACGATTTCTCCATTTTGTTTCACAAGGAAAGCCTGACCCGGCTGCAGTTCTTGTACATCATCAACATGTACATTCATTACAGTCTGTATCACAGGCCTTTCTGATGCAACAACCGCAATTTCATCATCACTATAATAAAAAGCGGGACGAATACCTTGCGGGTCACGCATGGCAAACATATCGGTATTACCGGTAACGCCACAAATAACATAACCGCCATCCCAAGTTGATGACGAGCGTTTCAAAATATGCGCCAAATCTATATTCTCGGCGATTTTTTTGTTCCGCATTTCGCCATCGGGGTATTTGAATTTGAACAGTTCGTAAAGGTTTTGCACCTCATGATCGAGATAATGTCCCATCATTTCCAGCATCAGCAGGGTGTCTGAATACAGACGCGGATGCTGCCCCTGGTCAATCAATTGTTCGAAAATTTCATCTATATTTGTCAGATTAAAGTTGCCGCACAACATTAAACTTCTGGAACGCCAGTTGTTACGACGTAAAAAAGGATGAATATAAGCAAGTCCCGAACGTCCGGTTGTACTGTAACGCAAATGCCCCATATAGACTTCCCCGCAAAAGGGAATGTTTTCATAAGGCGTATCGGCGGACGCATCCTTTATCTGTTGATAGGCATTTTGAAAAACAGCGCTAATACCCGCACTACCCATTGCCCTTTCCCGTGAAATATACTCTGTTCCGGGTTTGGCTTTTGCACTCACACAACCGATTCCGGCGCCTTCCTGGCCGCGGTTGTGTTGTTTTTCCATCAGGAGATACAATTTATTAAGGCCATACTGCCAAGTTCCATATTTTTGGACATAATATTCAACCGGTTGTAACAGACGTACTAATGCGATTCCACATTCATGTTTGAGTTGCTCCATAAAGCGTTACTGAAATTAGGGTGTCAATGAAATTCCGCAAAGGTACAACAAATAATTTATAAACCGGCAATAAATACCCAATTCAAAATCAATACGCTTCATTGTGCACTGTTCTCACGGCTCTTCCTGACGGATCAATCATGTTTTTGAACGCGGCGTCCCACTCTATTGCAATCGGCGTACTGCAAGCAACCGACGGAACGGAAGGAACGGTCAACGCTGCCGAATCGGAAGGAAAGAGTTCTTCAAATATGCTGCGATAATGATATTCTTCTTTCGTCATGGGTGGATTGATTGGAAAACGCTCGGCAGCTTCAGCAAATTGCGCATCCGACACTTGTTCTGAAGCAACCGCCTTTAATGTATCAATCCAGCTATACCCTACTCCATCCGAAAACTGTTCCTTTTGCCGCCAGGCAACACTTTCAGGTAAATAGTTTTCGAATGCTTTCCGTAAAATCCACTTTTCCATACGGCCTTTCAATCCGCTGAGTTTCTCTTCCGGATTCAAACGCATGGCTACATCCATAAATTCCTTGTCCAGGAAAGGAACTCTGCCTTCTACGCCCCAGGCTGCCAATGATTTATTGGCGCGTAAACAATCATATAGATATAATTTATCCAATTTACGCACGGTTTCTTCGTGCAAAGCTTTCGCATTCGGCGCTTTGTGGAAATACAAATAACCGCCGAATATCTCATCCGCACCTTCACCCGAAAGTACCATTTTGATACCCATCGAACGTATTACCCGCGCCAGCAAATACATGGGTGTAGATGCCCTCACAGTAGTCACATCGTAGGTTTCTATATGGTAGATAACATCGCGAATGGCATCCAATCCTTCTTGAATCGTAAAATGCACCTCGTGATGCACTGTACCGATATAATCAGCCACTTTTTGCGCTGCAATTAAATCGGGAGAACCCTCCAATCCGACAGCAAAAGAATGTAACTGAGGCCACCAGGCAGGTTGCTGTCCATTCGATTCAATCCGGTTCGCCGCATATTTTTGGGCTACAGCCGATACAATCGAAGAATCCAAACCGCCCGAAAGCAATACGCCATAAGGGACATCGGTCATCAATTGTCGTTTCACAGCCGCTTCTAAGGCATCACGCAGCTCTTCAATACTGGACAAGTTGTTTTTTACATTATCATATTCAACCCAATCACGAGTATACCAGCGCGTTAATTTAGGCTTTCGCGGGTCGGAACCATAATGTCCGTTTTTGCTATACAAGTAATGTCCCGGAGGAAAAGATTCAATTTTTTCGCAATAGCCTTCCAAAACTTTTAGTTCGGAAGCTACATAGAGTGTTCTGTCTTTATCCCATCCGATGTACAAAGGAATAATACCGATATGATCTCTGGCAATTAAGTAAGCATCGTTCTTTTCATCATACAAAGCAAAGGCAAAAATACCATTCAGGTCTTCCAGGAAATCAACACCTTTTTCTTCGTACAAGGAAAGAATGACTTCACAATCCGATTTCGTTTTAAATTCATATTGTCCGGCCTGCCGATCCCGTATATCCTGGTGATTGTATATCTCTCCATTAACAGCCAGAACGACTTTTCCATCAGGTGAATACAAAGGCTGTTTCCCGGACTGCGGGTCTACAATCGCCAAACGTTCATGTGCCAGGATAGCTTTTTCACCACAATAAATACCCGACCAATCAGGCCCTCTGTGGCGAACTTTCTTAGACATGGCCAAAGCTTGTGCACGCAGTTTTTCCGCCGGTTTTTTTAAATCAAATATACCTACAATTCCACACATAAATTTATATCTATTATTTTATTTTATAATCACTAATCTTTAATCATTAATCTTTTCCCAATCGCCTCCGCCGCTTTCCTGCCCGAATCTATGGCACGCACCACTAAACCGGCTCCCATTGTCACATCACCGGCAACGAAAACTTTTTCGATGGAGGACTCATTCGGTTTGACGGACTCCACATTTCCCCTTGCATCGTATTTTACACCCAAATCGTCCAATAATCCCTCGTGAACAGGGTGCACAAATCCCATGCACAAAAGCACCAAATCGGCCTGGATGATTTCGGTTTTACCGGTTTCTTGCATGGCAAAACGTCCGGTTTCATCTTTCTTCCATTCCACTTCGGCCACTTCTACGCCGGTTACTTTTCCCTTGTTTCCGATAAAACGTTTGGAAGCCAGAGACCAACGGCGCATACATCCTTCCTTGTGCGAACTGGATGTCTTCAATACAGTGGGATAATAGGGCCAAGGCGTATCAGGATTCGTCCCTTCGGGTGGTATGGGCATAATTTCGATTTGGCTTACTTTTGCCGCTTTCTGGCGGACAGCTGTTCCTACGCAGTCCGAACCCGTATCACCACCACCGATTACCAGTACTTTTTTTCCTTGTGCGGAAATACGCTCGGCATTGGGTATGGCCTGACCGGCAACAATCCGATTTTGTTGTTTCAGAAAATCCAAGGCAAAATAAACACCTTTCAGCTCCCGGCCTTCAATCGGTAAATCCCTCGGAACACCGGCGCCGGTTGTCAGGCAGACCGCGTCGAATTTAGAAAGTAATTTCTCAACAGGCAATGTTTTACCCACTTCCGTACCGGTAACGAAAACGATACCTTCTTCCCTTAACAGGTTCAACCGGCGTTCAATGATTCCCTTGTTCAGTTTAAAATCGGGAATCCCCAAACGCAGCAAACCGCCTATCGTTTCATCCTTTTCATATACCGTAACCGAATGACCTTGCCGATTCAGTGTATCCGCCGCCGCTAATCCGGCCGGACCCGAACCGACTACCGCTACTTTTTTCCCGGTTCTTTGCTTGGGAGGGCAGGCTTTCACATATCCTTCCTGGAAAGCATGTTCTGCAATGGCAGCCTCATTTTCACGGATAGTTACCGGTTGATTTTCAATATTCAGGACACAGCCTTTCTCACAGAGTGCGGGGCAAACCCGGCCTGTAAATTCGGGGAAATTATTGGTTGTAATCAGCAACTTATAGGCTTCAAGCCATTTGCCTTTGTACAACAAATCCTGCCATTCCGGGATAAGGTTACCCAAGGTGCAAGACCAGTGGCAAAACGGAACGCCACATTCCATGCAGCGGGATGCCTGTAAAATCCGGTCATCCATATTCAGGGTCTGTTCTACTTCCCCAAAATCGGCAATCCGGTCGTGCACAGGCCTGTAGCCTGCTTCTTTTCTGTTTATCGTTAAAAATGCTTTTGCGTTTCCCATATCTTTTAATAATCCGACTCTACCATTTCAATTTTTTTCCTAATCGCTTCCATTTTTTCTTCATGCAACACCTTCTTATATTCTATCGGCGTTACCTTGATAAAATGCTTCAGATACCCGTCCCAATCATCTAAGATTTTCTTTGCCATCGGACTTTGGGTATAATAGTAATGTTTTGAAATCAAATCATACAATTCCAGACTGTCGGACTTGTCTTCAATCAAAGTCAATTCAACCATTTCCATGTTACAGAAATAGTCAAAATCACCTTTCATATTCAGGATATATGCCTGACCGCCACTCATACCTGCCGCGAAATTCTTGCCCGTTGGCCCCAGTACAACCGTTCGGCCACCGGTCATGTATTCGCAGCAATGGTCGCCTGCGCCTTCCACTACGGCAATCGCACCCGAATTTCGCACGCAGAACCGTTCTCCGACATGTCCATTGATATACACTTCCCCCGATGTAGCGCCATATAACAAGGTATTACCTGCTATGATATTGTCTTCTGCGGCAAAGTTGCTGAATTTGGGCGGAACCACAGCAATACGTCCTCCGGAAAGACCTTTCCCCAAATAATCGTTGGCCTCGCCTTCCAAATGGAAAGTGATTCCGGCGGCGAGGAAAGCGCCGAAACTTTGTCCGGCCGAACCCTTGAAACAGACGGTAATTGTCCCATCCTGCAAACCGGTATTGCCATAGCGTTTGGCTATTTCGCCCGACAACATAGCCCCAACCGCACGGTCGGTATTCCCGATACCGACATTCAGTTCAACCGGTAAGGATTTTTCAATGGCCGGTTTGGTTTTACGGATAATTTCCTTGTCCAACACATGTTCTATTTTATGGTCCTGTTCTTTTGTACAACGGAGGTCATTGCCGTTAGCCACAAAATGTACTATTTTTGAAAAATCAATTTTCTTCGTTTTAGCATTCAATTTCAAATCTTTCCTTATCTCTATCAAGTCGGAACGACCGATTATTTCATCCATTGTCCGGAATCCTATTTGTGCCAGATGCTCTCTCACATCTTGCGCCAGGAAAGTGAAAAAATTCACCAAATATTCATACTTTCCTTTGAACCGCGCTCTGAGCTTTTCGTCTTGCGTTGCCACCCCTACCGGGCAGGTATTCAGGTGACATTTACGCATCATGACGCAGCCCAAGACAATCAATGCACTGGTGGCAAATCCAAATTCTTCTGCGCCCAATAAGGCAGAAAGCAGGATGTCTTTTCCGGTTTTCAACTGGCCGTCGGTCTGCAAGCGGACAAATCCACGCAAATTGTTCAGTACCAATGTTTGTTGCGTTTCCGACAAACCTAATTCGCCGGAAATACCGGCGTGTTTGATAGAACTCATCGGGCTGGCGCCTGTCCCACCTTCCGAACCACTGATTAAAATCATATCGGCTTTGGCCTTAGCCACCCCTGCCGCAATCGTACCTACCCCGCTTTCGGCTACCAATTTGACGGAAATCCGGGCTTGTGGATTGATATTTTTCAAATCGAAAATCAGTTGTGCCAAATCTTCGATGGAGTAGATATCGTGGTGAGGAGGTGGAGAAATCAGCGTGATACCCGGAATAGAGTGACGGGTTTTTGCAATGATTTTATCCACTTTGAAACCGGGTAACTGGCCTCCTTCTCCGGGTTTAGCGCCTTGTGCAATCTTAATCTGCAACTCATCGGCATTGACTAAATATTCGGCCGTGACGCCGAAACGTCCTGAAGCAATTTGCTTGATGGAAGAACGACGACTCAGGCCGTCTTCACCGATTTTGAAACGGGCAGGGTCTTCCCCACCCTCCCCGGTATTGCTTCGTCCGTTCAGCATATTCAATGCAATAGCCAAGGATTCGTGCGCTTCTTTACTGATAGAACCAAATGACATGGCGCCGGTCACAAACCGTTTTGTGATAGCTTCCACCGGTTCCACTTCGGAAATATCAATCGGATTCCGTTTGTAAGTCATGAAATCACGCAGAAATAGCGGTTGCGACTTATTATCGGCAATTTCGGCATATTCTCTGTATTTTGTATAATCGCCCAGACGGGTAGCTATCTGCAATTTGGAAATCGTTTCCGGATTCCATGCATGCATCTCTCCGTCTTTCCGGTAAGTATATATGCCTGCATTTTTCAGGGAATAAGTGGCTGGAAGTGTACCTGCTTCGGTTTGTGCTTCCTTAAAAGCGTCTTGATGAAAAATAAGGGCTTCGCGGGCAATATCCGAAAGTTCAACCCCTTCCATTCGGGATATCATTTCCCGGAAATAGTTGTCCAGGATTTTCTGACTGACTCCTACAGCTTCGCAAATCTGGGCGCCCCGGTAACTTCTCAGAGTGGAAATACCCATTTTGGACAGTACTTTCAACAATCCTTTATTGACGGCTTTGATATAATTTTTTTCAGCCGTATGGTAATCCAATTGGATTTCATGGGAATTTACTTTTTCGTTTAAAATAGCGAATGCCATATAGGGGTTGACGGCGCTGGCGCCGAAGCTGAACAGGAGTGCGAAATGGTTGACTTCCCTGACTTCAGCCGTTTCCACCACAATGGCGATCTGCATACGTTTCCGTTTCTCAATCAGATGATGGTGGATGGCAGAAACCGCCAACAGGGATGGAATAGCCGTTTTTTTGGCATTTACGCCCCTGTCGCTCAAAATAATATAGTGATAACCCTCGTCGACTGCTTTTTCAGCTTCCCGACAAAGTTTATTCAAGGAGTCGGACAAAGCGGCCGTTACTTTTTCCGGAACCGAGACATCAAACAGCATGGGAATTGTCAGAGAACGGAAACCTTTGTATCCCAAGTGCATCAGTATATCCAAATCAATATTGTTGATAACCGGACTTTCAAGTTTGACCATCTTACACAATTCCGGAGAAGGAACCAGTATATTCGCTTCCTGGCAACCGATATACAAGGAAAGCGACATCACCAATTCTTCGCGTATCGGGTCGATGGGCGGATTGGTGACCTGAGCGAATAATTGCCTGAAATAGGAGAACATACGCTGTGGTTTATCGGACAAAACGGCCAATGGCGTGTCGTTACCCATCGAACCTATGGGTTCTTTGCCTTCGGTCGCCATCGGAATAATGATTTTTTCCACATCTTCCTTGGTGTAACCGAATGCTTTCAGTTGGGCTTCCAAATTATCAACATCGTATTTTACGGTTCTTCCGGACGAAATATTGCGTAAAGAGATACGGTTTTTCTCCAACCACTCGCGATAAGGATGGGCATTGGCCAATTTAACTTTTAATTCGGCATCATAATACAATTTTCCTTGTAAAGTGTCGACCATCAGCATCTTTCCGGGTTTGAGCCGCCCTTTTTCCTTTATTTCCACAGCTTCGAAAGGTAAAACGCCGGCTTCCGAAGCCACAACCATGATATCGTTATTGGTAATCAAATAACGTGCGGGGCGAAGTCCGTTCCTGTCCAACATACCACCGGCATACCGTCCGTCGGTGAACAAAAGGGTTGCAGGACCATCCCAAGGCTCCATTTCTATACTGTAATATTCATAAAATGCTTTTAACTCGTCGGAAATCGGATTTTTGCTGTTCCAACTCTCCGGTACCAATATAGAGAGGGCATGTGGCAGGGAAAGTCCGGCCATTACTAAAAATTCGAGCACATTGTCTAAGGATGCACTGTCCGACATACCCGACTGGATAATGGGAAAGACGTCTTCGGGTTTACCCAATTCAGGGATTTTCAGAATACTTTCTCTTGCCTGCATCCAATACCGGTTTCCGCGGATGGTATTGATTTCTCCGTTATGTCCCAACAGACGGAAAGGCTGCGCCAAATCCCAACTGGGAAATGTATTGGTACTGAATCGAGAGTGAACCAGCGCCAATCCACTGGTAAAATACGGATTGGTCAAATCCGTAAAATAGTCTCGCAATTGGGTAGAGGTAAGCATTCCTTTATACACAATTCGTTGTGTGGAAAGGCTTACTATATAAAAACTTCGTTTGTCGTCTAAAGAAGATTTGAGTATCTTTTTCTCCATTTTCTTCCGGGCGACATATAATTTTTTCTCTAAAATATCGGGACGGTCTTCTCCGACAACGAAAATTTGCTTGATAGCCGGTTCGTTTGCACGGGAAATCTCCCCCAGGATATCGCTGTTAACAGGCACGTCACGGGTAGCAAGCATTTTCAGACCATCCTGTTCGATAATATTTTGCAGGACTTCCATGCACAAAGATGCCTGGTCTTCATCTTTCGGAAGAAAAACCAAGCCTGTTCCGTATTTTCCTTTTTCCGGTACCGGAATCCCTTGCAAAAGGATAAATTCATGCGGAATCTGTAACGTTATTCCGGCGCCATCGCCGGTTTGATTGTCTGCACTCTCTGCACCACGATGAAGCATGTGCTCCAATACCTGCAAACCTTTCTCTACAATATCATGGGATTTGTTGCCATGTATATCAACTAATAATCCGACTCCACAGGCATCGTGCTCGTAGGCCGGATGATATAAACCTATATTATTATTTTTCATATACAACAATTACAGCGCAGTTTTAAAAAAAACGGCAACAAATGTAATCATTTTATTTTTATTGAACAAATATTTACGTCTTTTTATATAACATTCCACAGCAATTCATGCAAAATTTTTATTATTTTATTATTTTACTACTAATTTGTTTCTATAATGATTAATTAGTGTCTATGACAGAAGGCCGAAGGTATTTGATAGTTCAACTTTGCAAGTCCCGCAGATAGGGACGGCATTTTGTGGAGATACGCTTATTGAGTCGGACGAAATTCAGTAAAGTGTATTTTTTGGAAACAACATAAACATTAGCGAAGGATTTTCTATTTTTTCGGAAAAAACTTTCTATGATCATTAATTTGAATCATTTTCAACAATAAATAATTTCAGTTGCCTAATTTCAATTGGTTTTTTATCAAATTAAAATATTCTCTCTTGTATGCAAGCCCTTGAAGTTGACGGGTGGTTTTTCCGCTCAATAATTTACAAAATTCGACACAGCAACAAAAAAACACACAATTGTTAGAAAACAATCATTATCTTTGTAGCGTATCTGCCAAAAAACAATTAAAATGTAACAGACATGGGAAATAGCGCCACCCAACTGATTCCACCCTATACACCCTATCTGCCCTCGTATTATTCAGGCATCATGGGCAAACTGAGAGTAACGCTGCTCAACCTGGACATGCAGCAACCGACGCTGAACGTCTACCTGCGGATGCGCATCA
>JAITQA010000100.1 GCA_031289145.1 Dysgonamonadaceae bacterium
AAAGCAATCAAAGTGGTAATAGATTGGATGGAGGCCAATAAAGGGAAATATGAAGTACAGCATCCTGTAGTAAGGACATTTTAGATTTACAGATAAAGATAAGGTATTCATGGCAATAAGCAACAAGAAGATGATAAAAAAACAAAAAATACTATTGTCCCTGCTACTATTTCTGTTGAGCGCCACCGGCGCCACAGCGCAAAGTTTCAGGATAGAGGATTGGAAGGACCTGTTCGGGAAAGGCAAGCCCTTGAAGTTGACGGGTGGTTTCTCCGCCCTATAAATTACAAAAGTGTTACATGCTTACAATTACAGGTCGACAATTTGGAATGCACCCAATTTTTGAGTTTTGTCGATTAATAGTGGTAAATTTTTATTCTTCAATTCAATAAAAACCAGTATCTTTGGACTGTCTTTATAAAACAATCGGAATATGGAAACAAAAGCATTAGATAAAGCAAAATGTGTAATAATTTATAGTTCAACTATATTCAAACGAATCGCCTTGTTTGCCTTGTTTCTTTTGAGTGCAACAGCGTCGTATCCGCAAATAGAAAACCGGCTATTTTCGCCCAAGGGCATTGCCGAAATCCACATTCAGTTGCAGAACGATAAAACGATTGACGATATAAAAAACGATAGTGATCGTGATTATACCGGTAAATTGGAAGCAGAGATAAATGTCCGAAATTCGGCTTATTCCGTTTATGAATCAAGCCAATTGCATGCGGGACGAATTTTGATTGAAGGACGAGGCTATTCTTCCTGGGAACTTCCTAAAAAATCATATAACATAGATTTGACGGAAGCGACAACCCTGTCCCCTTACTTGATATGCCCGCTCATGAAGAATGGTGTCTGCAAACATTTGGATTTGACAAAAGCCTGATGCGCTTTCCATTGGCAATGTATTTGGGACAACACCTGAACGGTATCGAATGGACACCGTATACCCGTTACGTGGAATTGTGGGTAAACCAGGAATACAGAGGCTTGTATATATTGACAGAGAAAATTGGCCGTGACAAAAATCGGATTGACATCAAAAAATTGGATGCCGAATCGGAGAACTTGTCGGGTGGATATATCCTTGAAGAAAATACGAAAACCTTGTCGGATATTGAATTGGAGCAGCAGTTCTTTACCGGAAAAGGAAATGTCCCCATCGGATTCAAGTATCCCAAAGCAAAAAATGTAACGCCTGCCCAAAAAGAATGGATTATGAATTACATGAATGAATTTGAAACGGCTTTGTGGAACGATAATTTCAAAGACCCAATCAATGGTTATCAAAAATACATTGATACGGAAAGTTTCATAGACTGGACCATTTTGATTGAGCACAGTGCGGATATTGATCATGGCAATAATATCAGCAATTACTTGCACAAAGACATGGATAAAAAGCTGAAAATGAGCGCTCCATGGGATTTTGACAGAGCTTATGGCTCCGAAAGTTACAGTAGCACATCGGGCAATTACGTCCGGTTGATACATTGGTATGGGCGTTTGGCCGAAGATGAATGCTATCTGGCACAATACAAGGCGCGTATGCTCGAATTAAAGTCATTATTCGACCTGATACCCGAAATATTGGACGCCAATTTAGTCCAACTGGAAAATGCGGGTGTAATCGAACGGGAAACCCAACGATGGGCGGAATTGCCTTCATGGACAGGTTGTGAAACCCATGAGGACGAAATACTATTTCTGAAAAATTGGGTTAAAGATCGTACAATATGGTGTTACAACGACTTAGATATACACACCGGTATCATAACGCCTGAATCCGGAGATATTTTCAGTTGTTTCTATTCGGGCAAGGGCGTCATTCATCTTTCGTATGTCTCGCAAGAAAGTTCTACATTAAAAATTCAGTTGTACAGCTTGAACGGCATTTCTCTGAGCCAACAAACGGCAGAGATACATCCGGGCGAAAATAATATCCAATTGCAGGCACACGATTTGGCAAACGGGATTTACATTTTGCGGCTATCGTCTGATGCGGGTTTTGTGGCAACAAAAAAAATAGCGCTAAATTAACTGTTGTTGCGGAGTGTACCTAAAATCGATACGCTGTGAAATAGCTAAATATTACAAAAAACGCATATCAATCAGGAAAATCAGGCAGTGGGATTATCCGAAATAGAGCCTTTTCTATTTCATCCTGGGGAAAACCGCGGCCGGCAGCGAATTTCATCAGTTTTTGCCGAATCTCAAACGCATTTTTACCCTTTACCGATTTTCTTTTTTGTTCGAGGAGTAAACGGAGTTGCGCTGCATTTTCCCCGGAATTGCTATTTTCCAATGCTTCCCGGATTAAATTTTCCGGGATTTGCTTTTTCATCAGTTCGAATCGGATTTTATAGATTCCCCAGCGGTTGTATTTGGATTTATCATTCACAAAAGCCTTGCAATAGCGGGTTTCGTCCAAAAATTTATCTTGCTTCAGTCTCAGGATAATCAATTCTTGCGCTTCTTCGGGAATTTCCCAAGCATCCATTTTCCTGCGGACATCGTAAATGCATCTCTCGGTGCGACTACAATAAGCAGCCATTCGATGCAAAGCCTGTTCGAAATTTAATGCTTGCATAAGTTTGCGATAATTACCCTGTCTTTCCCTGAAATATCTTGCAAAAGCCGTACCGAACGATAGCCTTTTTCTCTTAACATCTTCGCCGTCGCTTTTCCATAGAGAGAACTTGTTTCGAAATAAAGCGCACCGTTTTCTTTCAAGTGAATCAATCCTGCATCCGCAATTCGTTCGTAAAAGAATAAAGGTTTTTCCTCCGGCGTAAAAAGCGCTTGATGCGGCTCATAGTCCAATACATTTTTCGACATTGTTTTCTTTTCCTGTGGGGTAATATAAGGCGGATTACTGACAATAATATCCCATTTCTCCGGCAAATCGACCGGAAAATCTCCCAGTACATTGAACCGGGAAAACTGAACTTTTACCGAGTTGTATCTTGCATTTTCTTGTGCGACAAGCAATGCTTTTTCAGCAATATCCATAGCATATACCGATGCCTGCGGAAGATTTTTTGCCAAAGCGACGGCAATACATCCGGAACCGGTTCCGATGTCCAGCACAGAGAAGGAAGTTTCCCGGCTTGCATAATCTTTGTATATGGTCTCCACCAACTCTTCCGTTTCCGGTCTCGGAATCAAAACATTTTCATTGACTTTGAATCGCAATCCGTAAAATTCCGTTTCTCCTAATATGTACTGTATCGGCCGGAAATTTTTCAAATCCGCCACCATCTCCCGGATTCGAACCTGTTCATCGGGTGACAAAAGTTTCTCTTTACCACATAAAAAGGCGTGTTTGTCTATTCCGCAAACCGATTTTACTATCAGAAAAATAAAAGATTTGATTTCAGCATCCGCATACAGATGCTTTAATTCTCTTTTTATGAAACTTAAACTCTTTTGCATTGTATTGCATTGCAAATCAATGCGCCAAAATCGCTGCGACTCTTTCACTGTGTCGCCCGCCTGCAAAAGGCGTATTCAAGAAAATATCCACCATTTTTTCTGTTAAGTCCATGGAGAGAAATCTCCCGGGCAAAGCGAGGACATTTGCATCGTTATGTTCTCGCGCTAAGCGTGTTATTTCTTCATTCCAACACAGGGCAGAGCGGATTCCGGCATGTTTGTTCAACGCCATGTTGATGCCGTTGCCTGAGCCGCAGACAGCGATGCCCAAATGGACTTCACCTTGTTCTACGGCATGCGCCAATATATGACCATATTCCGCATAATTGACGCTTTCAGTTGTATAGGTTCCATAATCAATATAGGGTATATCCTTTTTATCCAAAAAGATACGAACAAATTCCTTTAATTCGTATCCTGCATGGTCGGATGCAAGCCCGATTTTCTGAGGCGTGTTAAGAGTGGCTTCCATATTGCATTTATTTGGCTGAAGACAGCATTTCTTTCACTTGTTTGTATACGTTTTCTCCGGTGAAACCGAGTTTTTCGTCCAAAATTTTATAGGGCGCCGAGAAGCCAAAAGACGTCAATCCGTGAACTTTTCCGTTTTCTCCTACCAAGCCCTCCAAGTTTACCGGCAGACCGGCGGTGAGGCCGAACACTTTTTTGCCGGGGATAATCACCGAATCCCTATACGCTTTGGGCTGAGAACGGAACAAACCTTCCGATGGAACCGACACAATCCGCACTTTGACACCCTCTTTTCTCAGCAAGGCTGCACCTTCTACCAAAGTGGAAACTTCGGAACCGGAAGCCAGCAGGATAACATCGGCATGACCGTCACATTCTACCACATATCCGCCTTTTTCGGCCTGTAAAGCTTCTTCGTAACGATTGGCCTTAGCCGGGAGGTCGGTGATATTCTGACGGGAGAAAATCAGGCCTGTAGGCGTATGCGTATTTTCCAAAGCCAATTTCCAAGCCACAGTCGTTTCCTGTACATCAGCCGGACGAAGCACCAGCATTGAGTTCTGCCCTTTGTGGTTTTTCAGTTTTTCCATCAGCCTGATTTGCGCTTCCTGTTCGACGGGTTCATGCGTAGGGCCGTCTTCTCCTACACGGAAAGCGTCGTGTGTCCAGATAAATTTGACGGGAAGTCCCATCAAGGCGGCCATGCGAATGGCGGGTTTCATATAATCCGAGAAAACAAAAAATGTTCCGCAAGCCGGAATTACACCTCCATACAAAGCCATCCCAAGGCATAAACAAGCCATGGTCAGCTCCGAAACGCCGGATTGCAGGAAAGCGCCGGAAAAATCGGTTTTTGTAATCGCCTTTGTTTGTTTCAGGAATCCGTCCGTTTTATCGGAATTAGATAAATCGGCGGAAGTTACAATCATGTTTTCCACTTCTTTCGCCAAGACGCCCAATACCGTTGAGGAAGCGGCGCGTGTAGATTGATTCGGTTTCTGTACAATGCTTGTCCAATCTATTACAGGCGTTTTGCCGGAAAGCCAGAAAGCCAACTTCCGGGCGATATCCGGATTGGCTTTCGCCCAAGCATCCTGTTCCGCTTTCTTCTGTGCGACAATTTGTTTCAGCTCGTTGGCTCTTTGTGTATATAATTCCTTGACTTCAGGGAAGATTTGGAAAGGATTCTCAGGGTTTCCGCCTAAGTTTTCGATGGATTTTTCAAAAGAAGCGCCGGCTTCGCCCAACGGCATCCCGTGGGTGGCGCATTTGTTTTCGTAGGATTCTCCGTCGGCTTTACGGGCGCCTTTTCCCATCACCGTTTTTCCAATGATGAGTGTAGGGGAATTGCTATTTTCTTTCGCTTCTATCAACGCTTTTTCGATGGCAAGCGCATCATTCCCGTTTATTTTGATTACTTTCCATCCCCAAGCCTTGTATTTGGCGGCTGTATCTTCTCCTGTAACCTCAGCGACGGTGGTAGAAAGTTGAATGTCGTTGGAATCATAAAACATAATCAAGTTATCCAAACTCAAATGACCGGCCATCCGACCTGCACCCTGCGAAATTTCTTCCTGAACGCCGCCGTCAGAGATATAGGCATAAATTTTTTGTGTCAAGGGTCGACCTGTTTTTGCCGCTAAAAATTTTGCGGCAACAGCTGCACCTACCGCATAAGTATGTCCTTGACCCAAAGGGCCGGACGTGTTTTCAATTCCACGGGACAAATCCAGCTCCGGGTGTCCGGGAGTGACGCTTTCCCATTGGCGGAACTGTGTCAGGTCGTCCAACGAAAATTTACCGGCAAGCGTCAGTACGGAATACAACATGGGAGACATGTGTCCGGGGTCTAAAAAGAAGCGGTCGCGACCTTCCCAAAACGGATTTTCAGGGTCATATAGCAGGAACTTACTGTATAATACATTGATAAAATCCGCACCGCCCATAGCGCCGCCCGGATGACCGGATTTTGCTTTCTCTACCATAGATGCCGCCAAAATGCGTATGTTATCGGCAGCCTTGTTTGTAACTTGCTTATTGTCCATAATTAAAACTATAATCTTAAATTTTTATAAAATATTACTATGCAAATGTAGCAAATTTATTTGTAAAGATAAGATATAATCAATACATTTGCATTCCATTAAAAAAAAATTATGAAGAATTTGATATTTTCCTTGCTATTCTTAGTATTTTCCGGTCTCTTGTATGCACAAACCGGAGACGATTCGACGCTGTTGAAAGCTATTCTTGAACGAAAATTTTCGCCCCGCGGAGCGGATGAAATGCGTTCGCTTCCTGATGGCGAACATTATACCGCCATGAGCCGAGACAGAAAAGCCATTCTGAAATACGCCTACAAAACCGGCAAAGTGACCGATACCCTGTTCCATGTCGAGATGGCGAGGGAAACCAAATTAGATAAAATTGAAGGCTATTCAATCAGCAATACAGGCTACCGTATCTTGGTCTGGACAGGCAGAGAATCTATTTACCGCCGTTCATGGAAAGCTGATTTTTACGATTACGATGTAAGGCGGAATTTTCTGAAACCGCTGTCCGATACAAAAGGCAAAATAATGATTCCGACGTTTTCTCCCGACGGAAGAATGTGCGCTTTCGTGCGGGACAACAATATCTGGCTGAAAAAATTCGATTATGATACCGAATCGCAACTGACCAAAGACGGAGAATTCGGAAAAATGCTGAACGGCGTAACGGACTGGGTCTATGAAGAAGAGTTCTCAACGACCAATTTGATGTCGTGGTCGGTCGACAGCAAGTTGCTGGCTTTTGTAAAAACAGACGAAACAGAAGTCCCTACCTACAGTTTTCAAACCTTTGACGGCAGTCTGTACCCGGGATTTTATTCCTATAAATATCCAAAACCGGGTCAGAAAAATTCGGTTGTGAGCGTTTATGCCTACAATGTAGATACAAAAGACAGCAAGAAAATGGCTGTTCCCTTGGACGCGGACGGCTATATACCGTCCCTCCGTTTTACGGAGAATGTCGACCAATTGGCTGTCATGACTTTGAACCGGCACCAGAATCGTTTCAATATGTATTATGTCAATCCCAAATCAACGGTTGCCCGGTTGGTTTTCCACGAAGACAGTAAGTACTACATCGACCCGGATTGGATACAAGGCATTGTATTTACGCCGGAACATTTTCTATATGTCAGTGAGAAAGATGGTTTTGCACATATTTACCTGTATACGATAAACGGTATTTTAGAAAGGCAGATTACTTCCGGCAACTGGGACGTCACCGCTTTTTACGGATATGACCCGGCAACGAAAACCGTTTATTACCAATCGGCAGAGGAAAGTCCGTTACGTCGGGCGGTGTATAAAATCGACGCCAAAAACGTGAAAACGAAATTGTCAACGAAAGAAGGGACAAATTCGGCTGTTTTCAGCAGTCGGTTTCAGTACTTTGTGCACAATTATTCGAGCGCCGCCGTGCCGAATGTTATTACTTTGCACGATGAAAAAGGCAAACAGATTTCTGTGTTGAACGATAATTCCGCTTTACAGGAAATCCTGAAAACGGCACAACTTCCGCAGAAAGAATTTTTTACTTTCACCAACCCGAACGGAGATGTGCTGAACGGCTGGCTGATGAAACCGGTCGACTTCGACGCTTCCCGTAAGTACCCTGTGTTGATGGTGCAATACAGCGGCCCCAACTCACAGGAAGTAGTAGACCGTTACGAGGCCGACTGGGAACTGTACTTGGTGCGTTTGGGTTACCTTGTCGCATCAATCGATGGCCGGGGTACAGGCGCCCGGGGCGAAGCATTTCGCAAATGCACTTACCTGAAATTAGGCGTCTACGAATCGGACGACCAAATTGCAGGCGCCCGATACCTGGGAACGCTCCCTTATATTGATGAAAACCGGATTGCTATCTGGGGCTGGAGTTTCGGCGGTTACAATACCCTTATGTCCATGAGCCGTAGCCATGGCGTTTTCAAGGCCGGCGTAGCGATTGCACCCGTAACCGATTGGCGGTTCTACGATTCCGTTTATACGGAAAGATTCATGCGGACGCCGCAGGAAAATGAAGTCGGCTACGATGCCGCCTCTCCGTTGAAATTAGCCAAAGACTTGCAAGGCCGGTTGCTGTTGATTCATGGCGCTTCCGATGACAATGTGCACTTTCAGAACACCTTGTATTACACAAAAACCTTGGAAGATTTAGGCAAGCAATTTGATATGCAGGTATATCCCGACAAAAACCATAGCATTTTGGGCACACAGACCCGGACACATCTGTATACCCGGATTATTGACTTTTTGAATAAGAATCTGTAAAATGAGCGACAAAGAAGAGAGGGTTCGAAAACCGGACTGGCTGAAAGTCAGCTTGGGCAACAACAAGCAATTTTCAACAACCGGCGCTGTCGTGTCTTCAAATAATCTGCACACCATCTGTCAAAGCGGCAGATGCCCGAATATCGGGGAGTGTTGGAACCGGGGAACAGCTACTTTCATGATAGGCGGCGCTATTTGCACCCGTTCCTGCAAATTCTGTAATACCAAATCAGGCAAACCTTTACCGCTTCATCCGGATGAGCCGCAGAAAGTGGCCGAATCAATCCGGCAATTGGGGCTGAAACATGCGGTCATTACCTCGGTCGACCGCGATGATTTACCGGATTACGGCGCCGGACATTGGGCGGAAACCATTCGCAGGGTAAAAGTCCTGAATCCGCATACAACTTTAGAAACGCTTATTCCTGATTTCAAAGGAAATACGGATTGTCTGAACAAACTGATTGAAACCCGTCCGGAAATTATTTCCCACAATATGGAAACGGTAAAACGCTTGAGTCCACTCGTGAGAAGCGCCGCCCGATACGAGAGGAGTCTTGCCGTCTTGAAACAGATTGCCGACGCGGAGATTCCCGCCAAATCTGGTTTGATGTTAGGCTTAGGCGAGTCGGAAGATGAAGTTTTCGCGCTAATGGAAGACTTGTTGGAATCGGGCGTCCGTCTCTTGTCGGTCGGACAATATCTTCAACCTTCCCGACAACATCTTGCCGTGAAAGCATACATCAACCCGGCGGTTTTTGACCGCTACAAAGAGAAAGCTTACAGTCTCGGTTTCAAACATGTAGAAAGCGGCCCCTTGGTTCGCTCTTCCTATCACTCAGCGACATTTTTAAACCGGTAATCAGTCGTTGATGCGATAGCTGACAAAAGCGGCGCGTTTGCTGTCCGGCGACCACGAATTGACATTAATGGTGCCTTGTCCGCCGAAAAGTTTTATCACGGTTCGGGGCGTTCCGCCTGCTGCCGGCATAATGCGCAGTTCAACATTTTTATTGGGCAAGTGTTCATTGGGTTTTAAATCCCCTTTGGTGTAGGTAATGAACAACACTTGTTTCCCGTCGGGCGAAACGTGCGGGAACCAGGAATTTCGGGTCTCATCGAAAGTCATCTGTGTTTGTTCAGAACCATCGGCTTTCATGCGCCAGACTTGCATCAGCCCGCTCCGAACCGAATTGAACCAGATGTATTTCCCATCGGGCGAATATTCCGGGCCGTCGTCCAAGTCTTCTGTCGTTGTCAGTCTTATCTCCCGTCCGCCTTCGAAAGGGACGACGTAGATATCGTAGTTTCCGTTTCGGTCGGCGCAATAAGCGAGGAATTTATTGTCGGGGCTGATTCCATGTAAATAGCTTGGGCCGAGTGCAGTAATCAATTGCGGGGTTCCGCCTTCGAAAGGCAGGGTATACACGCGCGAACGGTAATCTTCCGCAGGGCTGTTGCTGATAGCAATGTATTTACCATCGAAAGAAATAACATGGTCATTGTTGCAACTCGTAGCGAAGCCGGTGTTGATATGTACCGGTTCGCCCGGACTGTCCGGAGAGAGTTTGTACAATTTTCCGCCGGTATTGTAGACCAACCATTTTCCGTCGGGCGTCCAGTTAGGCGCTTCTATCAAGTAATTAAATTCTTTCACCACTTTTCGTTGGCCGGAGGCGACATCCAAAATCTCCAAAACGCTGGTAACGGATGGTTGTTTCCAAGCGGTCGCCGGCGCCGGTTTTTTATACTCAACACTTTCGAAATGAGCGGTTTCTATCACATCTATTTCATGAGAACAGAGATAAAGCCCGATAAAACAAGTTTCCGGAAGGTCTAATTCTATTTCTCCCGTAACGTCCTGCGGATATTTGTCCGTAGCCGTTTTCATCCTGATTTTGTTTCCGATGCGTTCCAGCAGGATATAATTACCACCTTTGGGGCCGACTACTTCCTGGGTAACTTGTCCGGTTGCAGAACGATACTGGAGCGAAGTCAGGCCGTCACCATGGATGGCGATATCGGCATACTTCGATTCTCCCGTGAGGCTTTCACGAATCATAATTCCGATTTTCCGGTGGAGATTCACACCTTGTCCCTCAAAAACGACTTTAGTCGCCAGCGAGAAATTTCCCGTTTCTTTTTTCCAGGCAAAGAAAAACTGGTCGCTTTCGCCCCAGATATTTTCACCCGCTCCCTTCAGGGTATAGGTTTTTGTCGATTCATTGAAACTGAAACTACCTTTCAGTTTGGGATTGCCGACGTCGCCGGAGCCTTCAAAAATGCCTTCGCCATTGGAAAAGCCCATCAGCGTCAGGGAAAGAGATAAAACAATTCCTGTTTTTAAAAATGTTGAAGTGTTCATAAATTTTTTTTATTGAAATTAACAAGACATATAAAGTGACAAATATACTACATTTTAAGTGACAAAAAAATAAAAAATAATCTATTGGGGCAATAATAGTTGATTTTTTAATAAATATTTTAAAAAGATACCCCATTAGCTGCCATTTTCCTGACTGAAATCTCAAAAGAACTGAGTGAAGTTGTCGCTACGGCAAATGTAGTCGGAACATATATATCATCCGATTATGCCCATGCTTATTCCGAATATTTAGCCGATAAAACGCTTTCAAGCCCTTCCCTCCACTATTCGGTTGATGGAAGCAGATACTCTTCATTGGAGAGTTCATCTATGAATAAACGTTTAGTGATAAATTTTTATGGAATACCGGTATTAAATATATACAAGCGTCTACGGACAATAATTACAAAGGTTCGACAGGAGATGTAGTTACCCGAATGAATGATTCCCAATTATATACCTTTAGCGAATTGAGCGGTTCATTGCATAAGTTCGCATACAACTTGGGAATCGGGATTTCCAGAGACTACTTCAAAGAAGGCGCTCAGACCTATACGTTTTACGATTACAGGCACGGGCTATTACCAATACACCCCAAATTCTTTGGAAGCTATGCATAAAAACTGGACTTTGTCTGCATCCGTCACACCGAACAGTAGCGCTCTGTTTGGAGAAAAAAATGATTAAGTTACTACAATTATGAAACCTCTCCAAGTTTTTAGTTTCTCAATCAAATTAAGCTATACATGCCGCCCGGTCTGCAACGGATAACTCCCTTTAATTCCAATTCAAACAAGAGGATAGACAATTTGCTGACAGGCAGATTGAGTTCAATGGTCAAGCTGTTCAATTGTATGTTTCCGGCCTTGGCGAGAATGTCCGTAACTTTTTGTTCTTCCGGACTTAACTCAGGGAAGAAACTGCGTTGGATGGCCTGAGCGGCAGGAAGCCGCAAGGCGTCTATCCAGTTCATTTCCCTGAAAATATCATCAGCTGAGGTGATTAAGGCGGCTTTTTTGTATTTCACCAAGGCGTTGCATCCTTCCGAATACTTGTCATTTGCTCTTCCGGGAAACGCAAAAATGTCTTTGTTGTAAGAATCGGCAATGCTTGCGGTAATCAAAGCGCCGCCTTTTCCGGCCGATTCGATTACAACGATGCAATCCGAAACGCCGGCAATTATCCGGTTTCGTTTCACAAAATTCCGGCGGTCGGGGATGGTTTCACTCATAAAATCGGTCAACAATCCTCCGTTTTCCAACATTTCTACAGCCGTGTTTCGATGGACGGCAGGATAAATCCTATCCAAACCATGTGCCAATACGCCTACCGTGGGTAAACCTTCTTTCAATGCCGCCCGATGGGAAATAATGTCAATTCCATAAGCTAAGCCACTGACGATTAGTGTGTCCGGAAATTTTTCCCGGACGTCGCGAATCAGTTGTTCTCCGACTTCCCGTCCGTAAGCGGTGGCGTTCCGGGTACCAACGATACCGATAATTTTTTCTCCGTTCAGATGGGTATTTCCGCGAAAATAAAGCATAACGGGTGCGTCTACACATTCTTTCAGGCGCTGTGGATAGGCAGGGTCGGTGATAAACAAAGCTTTGTTTTTGCTTTTTTCGAGGAAGCGGATTTCCTTTTCTGCACGTTGCAATACTTCGGGTTGATAAATCTCGCCAATGATGCGCCGGGAAAGGCCGGGAATTTTTTCTAACAAGTGTTTTTTTTCTGTAAAAAGCGGCGAGGCATCGCCTAATGTCTCAATAATTTGCTTGGCGGTAATATTGCCAATTCCTTTGACAAGCGTTATGCCTATCCGGTAAATCAAGTCTTGGTCTGTCATATCAAAAAAGGTTGTGATTATATCTGCCGTAAAGCTACAAATAATTTTTCATTTTTTCATCAAAATATTCACCTTTTGATAATTTTCCATTCACCAAGACGACCACTTCTATATTTGCACGGCAACAAAGCGCTCCATCGTTTTTGCGGCGAATTACATGGTGAAATATCATTTTGGGACCTGCCTTTTCGATGGTCAGGGACGACACGAAAATGTCTTCGCCGGTCAGAGAGGCTTTATAGCGAATATCTGCACGGGTAACGACCGGGTCAACTCCCAAGTGGTGACATTCCCTGAAAGAGATACCGAGGCTCTGCAAAAATTCATGCCGCGTGTTTTCTGTATAATGCAAATAATTGGCATTGTTTACAATCCCTTGCACATCACATTCGTAATCGCGGACTTTCATTTCGATTTCAAAAACTTTTTTCATCTGAAAAGAACCGCCATTGCGGGCTTGACTCGCAATCCCCTTTTCATCCTCTTTTGCGTAAGCATTAAATGATTGCTCCATTTGTATTTTTTATTAATGTATACAATTTATCCGAAGGCCGTACTTTTTCCGGCGTTTTCATAGAGAACCGTTCGCCTTTACCGGCCGAATCCGTCGATTGTAAATCTACCCTTATATCCTCGACCTCAAAAACCAATGCGCCTGTAGTTGGCCCGGTAACCAACACTTTTTCTCCTTTGCAAAGCGATTGCGTTTCAATCAGAAATTCTGCAACACCCAATTTGGAGAAATACTTGATGACTTTTCCGACATATAACTTCTTTTCCTCGGCTTTATTCCCGTATTTGTCGTTCCATTCCCCCAGCCGTTGCCCTAAATAATAGCCGTCCCAAAATCCCCGGTTGAAAACTTTTTCCAGGCGGCGGTTCCAATCTGCAATCTTTTCACCGGAAAAAGAACCTTCGCAATAAGTTGCGACAGCTTCTTTGTAACATTCCACCACCGTCTTTACGTATTCCGGCCCTCTGGCGCGGCCTTCAATTTTAAGCACCCGAACGCCTGCATCTAATATTTTGTTCAGAAAGTGAATGGTTTTCAGGTCTTTGGGCGACATGATATATTGGTTGTCGATTTCCAATTCAATTTCCGATTCTCTGTCTTTTACGATATATCCCCTGCGGCAAATCTGGTTACATGTCCCACGGTTGGCCGATGCGTTCATTTCATGCAGGCTCAGGTAGCATTTCCCGGAAACGGCCATGCACAAAGCGCCGTGACAGAACATCTCAATTCGGATTAATTCGCCGCGCGGCCCCCTGATATCCTGTTCGACAATCTGTCGGCAGATTTCTTTCACTTGGTCCAAGTTCAGTTCCCGCGCCAGTACCGCTACATCGGCAAATTGCGCGTAAAACCGCAAAGATTCGCTGTTTGTGATATTCAATTGGGTAGAAAGGTGTACTTCCACACCATTATTTTTAGCATATAGCATAGCCGCTGCGTCGGAAGCGATGATGGCCGATATGCCTGCCTCGCGAGCAGCATCAATAATCCCGCGCATCTGCTCCATATCATTGTCATACACGATGGTATTGACCGTCAGGTACGATTTGATCCGGTGTCTTGCACAAGTCTTGGCAATTTTATACAAGTCGCTCATCGTAAAATTATTGGCCGAATGAGAACGCATATTCAGTCCTTCAATACCAAAATAAACGGCATCGGCGTCGGCCCGAATAGCTGCGGCTAAGGATTCATACGAACCTACCGGCGCCATGATTTCATATTTACGAATATCTTTCAAATGAATTGATGTTTAGTTTCAAGTCGCAAAATTACAAAAAATAATGTGTAAATTTGCAGCCTTAAAACGTTTATCAGCAGAATACGATGCAAATAGGCAAACTCACATTCGGTAAATACCCTGTTTTTCTGGCTCCAATGGAAGATGTGACCGATATCTCTTTCCGGCTTTTGTGTAAAGAATTCGGGGCGGATATGGTATACACGGAATTTATTTCAAGCGACGCTTTGGTGCGCCATGTCAACAAGACCAAGGCAAAATTGGATGTCTCCGACGACGAACGCCCGGTTGCCATGCAGATTTACGGCAAGGAAATGGAGCCGATGGTCGAGGCTGCCCGCATCTGTGAATCGGCTCAGCCGGATATCTTGGATTTGAATTTCGGCTGTCCGGTAAAAAAAGTGGCAGGGAAAGGCGCCGGAGCAGGCATGTTGCGGAACCCGGAGCTAATGTTGGCAATTACACGCGAAGTGGTCAAGGCGGTACAGATTCCCGTTACGGTAAAAACCAGATTAGGCTGGGACAATGACCATAAAATCATCGTGGAACTGGCCGAACGGCTACAAGACTGCGGAATTGCCGCGCTAACCATCCACGGACGCACCCGTGCACAGATGTACATCGGAGAGGCCGACTGGACTTTGATAGGCGAAGTAAAAAACAATCCGCGAATGTTTATTCCTGTCATCGGGAACGGCGACCTGAATTCCCCGGAAAAATGCCGGGAAGCCTTTGACCGCTTTGGCGTCGACGCCGTGATGGTCGGACGGGCTGCCATCGGTTCCCCTTGGCTATTCAAAGAAATCAAAGATTACTTACAGACCGGTCGGCTACCGGAAAGACAGCCTTTCAAATATTATCTTGACATATTGAAAAAGCAGGTGTTGCAAAGTGTGGCGCGTTTGGACGAACGCAGAGGTATTCTGCACAGTCGGCGGCATATTGCGGCAAGTCCTCTATTCAAGCATATTCCGGATTTTAAACCTACAAAAGTAGCAATGTTGAGAGCCAATACCGTTCAGGAACTTTTTGACATAATGGACGGTTTAAATCTAAATCATATTTCATTATGAAATTATTTAAAGTTTATTAATGATTTTTTAACGTAAAATATTTGGAAGTAATGAAAAAAAGCATTTATCTTTGCAGTGTAGTTTTTTCATAATAGTATTAGATTTTAAGGTTAAAAAAAGATTGGATTAGAGGATTCGTGAGAATTCTCTTTTTCTTTGTGGCTTATTGTAAGTAATTGTCGTATAGTTGAACAAAAAAATGCGATTACACCTTAGATTATTTATACAAGGCAAAAATGCAGGGTCGTTTCGACAGTTCCGGAACCTGTTTCTTCCATTCGCCAACACTTCTGGTTTTAATAAATTCGCTTGCCAGCGTGATATCTGCCGCGATACAAAGCTGGGTAGCAGAGCGACAGGTTTTCAGAATATCTTCGAGCATTTTCCCGTTGCGGTAGGGTGTTTCGATAAACAATTGGGTTTGGTTTTCCGCATAGACTTTTTGCTCCAAGTTTTTCAACGCTTTGATTCTTTGTTCATTGTCGATGGGCAGATAGCCTGAAAAAGCGAACTGCTGACCATTGAACCCCGAAGCCATCAAAGCCAGTAAAACAGACGAAGGCCCGACCAAAGGAACGACCGGTATGTTTTTTTGCTGGGCAATAGCCACTACATCCGCGCCGGGGTCGGCAATAGCCGGACAACCGGCTTCCGAAATAATTCCTACGGAAAAGCCGGCCTCAATGGGTTTCAGAAAGCCGGATACGTCCTCTTTTGAGGTATGTTTGTTGAGGACAAAGAAAGTCAGGGAGTCTATGGCTGTCTCCGGATCGGTTTGTTTCAGGAAACGACGGGCTGTCCGTTCGTTTTCGACAATAAAATACCTTAGCGAAGCTATCACTTCCTTATTATAAGTTGGCAACGACCTGGAAAGTGCAGAATCGCCCAAGGTGACCGGAATTAAAAAAAGGCTTGCAGACATTGTCTTCATATATAGCGTTTCGACAAAAGTAGTAATAATTCATTAAAATATAAAATAATTGGGTGCATTTCAAATTTACTTTTTTAGTGCAAAAAAGACATCTAATCTTTTCAGGTGCAAAATAGAAGCAGATCGCTTTGTGTTAAATATTTTTCTTAAATTATATTAAGAGCCATTCTATTTTTTCATGATTATTTTTTTATTTCGTTTTGTTAAATTC
>JAITQA010000136.1 GCA_031289145.1 Dysgonamonadaceae bacterium
TCAGGCGTGTATTCATCAGAAACCAAAGGCGACGACATGTTTAAGAAAGCATGCGAACTGGCCGACAAATTTGCAAAGAAAGAAGGGCGTCAACCGCGCATCATGGTTGCCAAAATGGGGCAAGACGGTCACGACCGCGGCGCTAAAGTAGTAGCGACCGGTTATGCCGACTGTGGATTCGACGTCGATATGGGTCCCTTGTTCCAAACACCGGAAGAAGCTGCCCGTCAGGCCGTTGAAAACGACGTGCATGTATTGGGCGTTTCATCATTGGCGGCAGGACACAAGACTTTGGTTCCGCAAGTTATTGCAGAACTGAAGAAATTGGGTCGTGAAGATATTCTGGTGGTTGCAGGTGGCGTGATTCCCGCACAAGACTACGATTACCTGTACAAATCAGGCGTAGCGGCAATTTTTGGACCCGGTTCGCCGGTAACGACGGCGGCAGCTACAATTTTGGAATTGTTGTTGGCGGAGTAAGTGACAAGGGGTTGCAACCCCTTGTCAGATACAGAACCAGCCGAAGAATCATTCAATTCTTCGGCTGGTTTTGTTTTTTTGTTGGCTAAAACTTTTTTTCTTTTCGGCAGGCGCTATTACCAACCATTGGATTGTTGCCACTTCCACACTTATCTTCTGGTATTCAAAAAATACATCAAAACAATATTTAAAATAAGCATACATTATATAAAATAAAACATACCTTTGTGAAAAAAACAAACAGTTATGAGTATTTCAATAAAAAGCCTCAATAAAATGTTTCCAAACGGCAATCAGGCTTTGAAAAATATCAATTTAGAAATACCTACAGGTATGTTTGGGTTGTTAGGTCCTAACGGAGCGGGGAAATCCACTTTGATGCGCATCTTAGTGGCGTTGTTAGAACCTACTTCTGGGGACGTGAACATTTTCGGTTACGATTTGAGGAAACAGCGAAAGGAAATTCGTGGTATTTTGGGCTATTTACCGCAGGATTTTCGTTTTTTTGCCAAATACAAAACATACGAATTTTTGGATTATGCCGCTCGTTTGTCCGGCATGAATAATGGAAAACAACGCAAACAGACGGTCGATGCCATGCTCGAAAATGTGGGTTTGTTCGATGCCAGGGAGCGGTATGCCAATAAACTTTCGGGTGGCATGAAACGCCGTCTGGGAATTGCGCAAGCTTTGATTCACAATCCCAAAGTGATTATCGTGGATGAACCGACCACAGGCTTGGATCCGGAAGAACGGATTCGTTTCCGGAATCTGTTGTCCGAAATCAGTGAAAAGGAAGTCATCGTTATTCTGTCCACACACATCGTTGGAGACATTTCAAGCGCCTGCAAATGTATGGCATTGATGAACCGGGGCGAAGTTTCTTTTTTTGGAACGCCGGAGGAAATGTTGAAAAAAGCAGAAGGTAAAGTCTGGCGTATCAGGGTGTCCGGCGATGAGTTGCATGCCATAGACAAACTTTATCCGGTGATTTCGACCATTCCTTTGGGTGTGGATTGGGAAGTGCAGGTCGTTGCGGATGAAATCAGGGGATATGAAGCGGAATCTTGTTCGCCCAACCTGGAACATGCATACGTCTATTATATGGAGAATGACCTGAACCTCTGGACAAACGATTAAACGACCGGGCATGAATTTTTTCAGTAACATACAAATTGTTTCAAAATACGAAAGCAAATTATTGCTCCGAAGTTGGTTCTTCAGGATATTTGCTTTCCTGTCGCTGTTTATCATTACCGTGTACGACCTCGTGCTGGTCGTGTTTGAAAGTGACAGCATCTCTTGGTCTATCAAAGCCCTTGCATCTAATATTCCCTATTTAAATTTACTGATATTAAATGAGATACAGTCTATTGTCGCTATATTCCTTGCAGCTGATTTTTTGAAGCGGGATAAAAAATTAGATACATCCGAAGTGTTTTACGTGCGTCCCCTGAGTAATGCGGAATATGTTATCGGTAAAATCTGGGGCAATGTGCGCGTTTTTCTGATATTGAATCTGGTGGTGATGGTTTTGTCTGTTTTATTCAATTTCATAGCGCCGAACACTCCCATTGACTGGATGGCTTATCTTATTTATTTTCTGCTGATTAGTATACCTACTTTGGTTTATATCATCGGCTTGTCCGTTTTTTCGATGCAGGTATTCAGAAACCAGGCGTTGACTTTTATCCTGTTGTTGGGTTACGTTGGTTTTTCGCACCTGTACCTCACGCATAAATACCATTTCTTGTTTGATTATATCGCTTATTATTTTCCTTTGGTTAAATCATCCATTGTCGGATTTACCAATTGGGGGGACATACTTGCGCACCGATTTATTTACCTGTCCGCCGGATTGGCGTTTATTTTTACGACCATTGCCATGTTCGGGCGTTTACCCAATTCTGCCCGCAAAAATTACCTGTGGCCGACAGCCGCATTCCTCATGTTGTTGACAAGCGGCTTTACGGCATATAAATACATGGATTCCTTGTCGGAAAAAGGGAAAATGCGTGCTTTCTATACAAGTATCAACAATAAATATGTACATGCACCCAAGGCGCTTATCGAAACGTATGCTATTTCGTTGGAGCAAAAAGCAGCCTCTTTCAACGCCGAAGCGCAAATGAAAGGTATTGCGCTCCAAACCGCTTCTGTTTTTACTTTTTGCCTGAATCCCGGATTGCAGGTGCGGGAAATTACCGGCGCGACCGGAGAAACATTGTCTTTCGAAAGGGAAGAACAGATTATCCTCGTTGATTTAGGGAAGGAAACGGCAGCCGGCGATACGATTTCCCTGACGATAAAATACGCAGGAAAAATATTGGATGCGTTTTGTTACTTAGATATTCCCCATGAGGAATTACAAAAACCAAACAGGGTAAATGACATTTTTACTTCCGACAAACAATACGCTTTTCAAACGGGGAACTTCCTGCTATTTACGCCGGAGACCTACTGGTATCCGCGGGCAGGTACGGCATACAGCAATGAAAGTCCCGATTGGCAACAAACCTATTTTAGTAGATATAAACTGAAAATCAAACCCTTACCCGGATTGATTCCGCTTTCTCAGGGTGAAGCTGTTGAAAATGCAGACGGAAGCTATTCGTTTTTGCCGGAATATCCCCTGCAAGCCCTCTCTTTGATTGCAGGAAAATACAAGCAGCAAAGCCTCACGGTAGACAGCGTACAGTACAATATCCGGTATTTTGAAGGTCACGATTACTACACTGCCGCTTTTGACGCCCTGCAAGATACCCTTTCGTCCATTATCCGCGATTACAAGCTAAGCATGGAGCGCAAATACAAATTGGATTATCCGTTTAGTCGGCTCTCGCTGGTGGAAGTCCCGGCACAGTTTTTTTCCTACAAACATGCCTGGTCAAAAGCCGACGAAACCATGCAGCCGGAAATGTTTTTCATTACCGAAAAAGCCTGGACAAATCCGCTTTTCAATGTTGCGAAAAGTATCAAGAACCAAAAACGCCGGTCTTCGCGTTCCGGAGTCGGCGAGACCGATGAAGAAATGCAAGTCGCGATACTTTCCCGTATCCTGTGGGAATATTCCTTATTTCCGCAATTGTATAATTTCCAGTTCAATGTTTTCTCGTCGGATTGGCCGATTGCCAATAAAGTTATTGAATATTATCTGCAAAACCCACAGTCGGATACTGATGCCGATGAAAATTCATCCATGTCGGCTATGAGCAGCGCTGCTTATATTTTGAACAATGAAAATAACGAAATGACCGGTTATGAAAAAGCCAATTTGCTCATGGGAAAGCACCACTTCAAAGATTTGCTTGCACGCGACGAATACCGTGAATTTATGGATTTTTTTATCGAATCAAAATCAAATTGGTTATTTGCACCGGCTGAAATCAATCAGGGAATGATCGCATTTCGTGATTCCGTTTACGCTGTTTTGGAACGAAACACTTTCCGTAATATGCAATTTGAACACCTGTTGGATACTTTGGGGAACATAAGCCGGACAGACATCCTGTCGCAGATTGCGGGATGGAATCAACCGGTTGATTTGCCCGCTTATACAGTGTCTAATCCGGTGGTCAGTCAATATACCCATAGAGACAAAGAAGTATATGTGATGAAATTGCTCGTCAGTAACCATTCGGATAATGATGGAATGATTCAATTGACTATCCGGGAAAACAAGCCGTCGGCGACACGCTCCGACCCGAAAATCAACCGTAAACTGAGGCTGTCGGCGCACCAAACCAGGCAATTGGTATCCGTTTGGGACGAAGCGCCGAAAGAAGTGGAAATCAATACGATGATTTCCGGAAATATACCCGCTGTTATCACGTATCCCATTGTGGATATCAACAAGGAAAAGGGCGTAATCACCGATATAGAGGGCGATTATATATTGCCCGACAGAGGGTGGAATACAGCGGACGAAATGATCATCGACAATGAGGATTCCCTGTTTTCTTTCTCCGCCCCGGTCATCATGGGTCTTTTGCCCAAATGGCTGAACAAGACGAATGATAAGGCTTTCAAATATTCGGGATATTCCTGGTGGAGACCGCCGATTCAATGGTCAGCTACCACCAATCAGGCGTATTACGGGCGGAATATCCGTTCGGCTTACCTTGTAAAAAGCGGCAGCGGAAACAAGACGGCTACCTGGAAATATCCGGTTCTTTCGCCTGGGGATTACGAAGTGTATTATTTTGTATCCAAAAGCAATGATTCGCGGGGAAATAACCGTTCGGGAGATACCTACCATTTCCGGATTATCAATGATATGGAAACGGAAGACGCTTATTTGAATATGCAAAATGCCGGAAACGGCTGGGAATCACTCGGTGTTTACTATTTTCATTCCGATACGGTCGGCATTGTTCTGACAAATGAAAATAAAGGGAGAACCGTCGTCGCCGATGCGGTCAAAATTGTAAAAAAATAAATATATATATGAAACATTTTATTTGGATTATGGTCTTACTTTGGGGATTTTCTGTGACAGGGAATGCGCAGATGTTACTGACAATGGACAAAGCCATGGATATTGCGCAGGAGAACAGTCCGGATATTCGTACCTCCCTGATGAATTTGGAGCGATACCGGCAGATGCTTATCGCCCAACGCGCTTCACTTAAATCCAGGTTTTCCTTGAATTTGTCGCCTGTGGATTACAGTAAAACCCGGCGTTTTGAAAACCGGCTGTCTCAATGGTATACCAATGAAACATTCTCATCAAGCGGTACTTTCAGGGTAGACCAACCTATTTTGTTTACCGACGGGGTAGTTTCGCTCATCAACCACTTTGCCTGGCAAGACAATAACTCCGATGTTGAGGGATTGAAAAACAGCAACAGGGCTTTCAGCAATGATTTGTATATCCAGTTCACCCAACCGATTTTTACGTACAACCAGCGAAAGATGGAGCTGCGGCAAATCGAATACGACTTGGAAAATGCCAACATCAGTTATGCTTTGCAGCGGCTGAATACGGAAAAACAGATCACCAGCCAGTTTTACTCGGTATACATCGCCCAAAGCAATCTGGAAATCAGCAAAGAAGAGCTAAACAACGCCCAACAAAGTCACGAAATAATCAAAGACAAGGTGGAAGCCGACCTGGCCGCTAAAGGTGAACTCTACCAGGCGGAATTAAACTTGGCCTCAGCTCGTTCCACCGTAGAAGAACGGTTGGTTTCTTTGGAAAATTATAAAGACCAGTTGAAGCAAACCCTGGGCTTGGATTTGGATACGGATTTGTCGGTGACAGCCGATATTGATATTCAATCCATCCATATTGATCAGGAACAGGCAATCACACACGGACTTAGTTCGCGTTTGGAATTGCGCCAACGGGAAATTGAGAGTGAAGAACTGGATTTTGAAATGACCAAGATAAAAGCCCTGAACGAATTTAAAGGCGATATATCGCTGTCGCTCGGCTTAACCGGTGACAATAACCGACTCAACAGGATGTACGATAATCCCACCCAGAATCCACGGATTGCCGTTTCTTTTTCAGTTCCGATTTTCGACTGGGGAGAAAAGAAGGCCCGTGTACGTGCACAGGAGGTTGCCAAAAAAATCCATGTATTGAATGCCCACGAAGATAAAGTAAATATCGAACTGAATATCCGTCAAACTTGTCGCAGCCTTCAAAATCTGGAGACCCAGATACAGATTGCGGAACAAAATGTTGTCAATGCCCAACTCACCTACGATCTGAATCAGACCAAGTACAGGGAAGGCGATCTTACCGGTATGGAAATCAATCAATTCCAGACACAATTGTCGAATAAAAAAATTGCGCACACCCAGGCGCTAATCAATTACAAGATGGAGTTGTTGAATTTGAAAATACTGTCATTGTATGACTTTGAAAAAAATACGGCCATTGTGCCCATGGAAGATTTCACCGAATAATTATCACGTATGAAGAAAAATAACATCATCACAGCATTATTGCTTGCAGGCATCCTGATTGCTTGCAACAACCGGCAAGAAGATTCGCGAAACGATATCGCAACGCCGGTCTCCGTTACCGAGTTGAAAAAAGGCTCAATCAGCAAATTGATCAACACGACCGGAACGGCTCAACCCACTTACGGCGTAGAAATGACGGCGCTGATGAGCGGAACCTACAAACTTCAAACCAATCCGGCCACCGGCAAACCGTTCAAACTGGGCGATAAGGTGCAGAAAGGACAAGTCGTTATCCGTCTGGAGGACAAAGAATACGAGAATGGCATCGCCATCGACGCCAAGAAACTCAACTTGGAAATTGCCGAACAGGAGCAAAGCAAGCAGAAAGCCTTGTACGAAAAAGGCGGCGTTACCTTGATAGAAACCCGCAATTCGGAAGTGAAAGTTGCCAACGCTCGTTTGGACGTAGAAAACGCCGTCTTGAATTTGGAAAAAATGGCAGTCAGAGCGCCGTTTAGCGGCGTGATTGTCAACCTGCCTCATTATACCGCCGATGTGAAACTGGATCAGGGGAAACCCCTCTTGGGCATTATGGATTACAGCCGGATGTATATGGACATCAATCTGCCTGAAAGCGCTATCAGCTACGTCAAACCGGAGCAGACCGTCCATATCACCCATTACACGCTTCCCGAAGATACCTTGAAGGGACATATCGCCGAGTTATCACCGGCAATCAGTACGGAAACGCGCACTTTCAGAGGTAAAATTCTTATCCAAAACAGCGAATTGAAGTTGCGCCCCGGAATGTTTGTCAAAGCAGATATCATCGTGAACAAAGCAGACAGCTCCATTATCATTCCCAAAGACGTTATACAATCCAATCATCGACAGAAATATGTTTATGTTGTGGAGAAAAATACGGCTGTTTTACGTGAAATCAAGACGGGCTTGGAAGATGAGAACAATGTTGAAATTCTGGAGGGGTTAAATGAAAACGACAATTTAATTACCAAAGGTTTTGAAACATTAAAAGATGGCAGTCCCGTGAAAGTGCAGAAATTATGAAACCCGCAACCACAAAACACATAACAAAGAAGAAGACATGAAGAACATTGTCAAATTTGCGGTCAACAATCCGGTTACAATCTGTATGTGTGTGCTGGCGCTTCTGTTGCTGGGAAAGATATCTTACGACCGGTTGAGTGTTGACTTGTTGCCCGATTTGAACAATCCCCGGCTCTTTATTGAAATAAAAGCCGGAGAACGTCCGCCCGAAGAGATAGAAAAACTATTCGTAGAAAATATCGAGTCCGTAGCAATTCGTCAAAGTGATGTCACGCAGGTTTCTTCCGTTGTTCAATCGGGGTCGGCACGCATCACGGTAGAATATGCCTGGAACAAAGACATGGATGAAGCCTTTCTGGATTTACAGAAAGCCATGAATTCTTTTTCCCGGATCGAGGGTATCACCGAATTGAAAATCTCGCAGCACGACGCCAATATGTCGCCGGTTATTCTGATAGCTTTGTCGCACAAACACATCACCGATGTGTCTGAACTGCGGAAAATTGCAGAGAATTATATCCGCAACGAACTTGTCCGTTTGGAGGGCGTGGCGGATGTTACCCTTACCGGTGAAGAAACAACGATACTTTCCATCAAAACAGACCCTTATAAATTGGACGCTTTCGGATTGAGTATGGAAGAAATCGCTTCCCGTATCCAATCGAATAACCAAAACATTTCCGGTGGACGGGTCACAGAAATGGGCATTCAATATTTGGTGAAGAGCGTCACGCTATTCGCTTCGGAAAGCGATTTTGAAAACCTGATTGTCGGCTACAAACCGGTTGTACCGCAAACAGGAACCACAACGCCCGTCGGTGAGACCAATAGCGCACCCGTCTTCCTGAGAGAGGTGGCAAGCGTTGCGTTTGAAAATGCGCGTCCCGAAAATATAGTGCGTATCAACGGAGAAAAATGTATCGGATTGTCCGTTTACAAGGAGATGCGTTACAACACGGTTAAAGTGGTAGATGAAATAAACCGCCGTTTGACCTTGATTGGACAGGCTTTGCCCGGATACGAGTTTAAAGTCATCACCAATCAGGGTACTTTTATCAAACAGGCCATTGACGAATTAAAACAAAGCGCTATCATAGGCGTAATACTGGCCATCATCGTTTTATTTTTCTTTTTACGACGGTTCGGTACTACATTGATTGTAAGTCTGGCCATTCCTATTTCCATCGTTATCACTTTTAACCTTATGTTTTTCAATGGATTGACATTGAATATCATGACTTTGGGAGGCCTGGCTTTGGGGGCCGGTATGTTGATTGATAACGCCATAGTGGTGATTGAAAGTATCTTTCGGAATCAGGAAAAAGGCTTGCATATAAAAGAGGCATCCATTACGGGAACAGCGGAAGTCTCCGGAGCCGTAATCGCTTCCACTCTCACCACGATCGTTGTGTTTTTGCCGATTGTATACCTGCACGGGGCTACCGGAGAGTTGTTTAAAGACCAGGCCTGGACGGTCACATTTTCCCTGATTTCTTCGCTCTTTGTTGCTGTTTTGGTGATGCCTATGTTTTACAATTACTTAGCGGACAAGGGAAAATTCATGCAAGAAAACAAATCCGTACAGTTGCCTGCATACAGTCGTATTTTGCGCAAACTGATACAATACCGTTGGATGGTAGTCGGTACGGCTTTGCTGCTGGTTGTTTTATCTGCAATCTTGATACCCTTCATCGGAACGGAATTTATGCCGAAAATTGAAGGGAGAGCCTTCACGGTATCAGTCAAATTGCCGGAAGGCGTCCGCTTGGAGCGTACCGCCGCTACTGTCGCCAATTTAGAGCATTTGCTGACTACCATTGCCGACGACCCGCAATTGACGATTTACAGTCATATCGGCGAGGGGAGTGGTTTGGAAGACGCCGTTTTTGAAGGAGAAAATACGGCCATGATAAAAGCGCTCCTGTCTCCGGCCTGCGCATTCTCGCCCGAAACGGTGATCGCACGCTTCATAGAGACAGCCGGTAATGCCGATGGCATGGAATTGACTATCCATCAGGAAGAAAACTCCCTGAGTTCGTTTCTCGGCAATGAAAGTGCGCCTTTGGTCGTTGAAATAAAAGGAGAAGAATTGGATGAATTGACAGACATAGCCGCAGTAGTAAAAAGCCGTGTGGAGCAAGTCGATGGCGTATTTAATGTAAAATCTTCCGTTGAAGACGGTGCACCGGAAATCACCGTTTCCATCGACCGTACCATGGCCGGTATTTACAACCTGAGCGTTGCTACCGTCATCGACCAATTGAAACAACAATTGAGCGGACAGGATGCCGGTCAGATGGAATACCGCGGTGAAACGCGAAATATTTCAATCAAAATTCCGGATGTTTCGTTGAACAACCTGGGCGCTGCCGTAATAAAATCGAATGGGAAAGCGTTTCGATTACAGGAAATCGCTTCCCTTGAACATACACAGTCGCCCAAAGAAATTTTCCGCCGGAATCAGAGCCGGATATGCCGGATTATGGCAGATGTTCACACCGGAAAATCTTTGGACAAAATCGCAAGAGATGTTCGGTTGGCCGTTAAAGACATTGTGCTTCCGAATAATTATTCGATAGGGGTTACCGGCGAAGAGGAAAAACGGCAGGAATCGATGCACAGTTTGTCATTTGCTTTGCTGCTATCCATTGTGTTGGTTTACATGGTATTGGCCTCTCAATTCGAATCATTGTTGCATCCTTTTACCATCTTGTTAACCATTCCTTTTGCCGTTGTTGGCGCTGTTCTCCTTTTCTTTATTACCGGGAAAACGGTCAACATGATGGGAATAATCGGCGTGGTGATGTTGGTAGGGATTGCCGTCAATAACTCCATTATTCTGGTGGACAGAATCAATCAATTGAAACAAAAAGGATTTTCTTTGACAGACGCCATTGTGGAGGCCGGACAGCAGCGCATCCGTCCGATTCTCATGACCACCCTGACCACCATTCTGGCCTTGCTGCCGTTAACATTCAGCTTGGGAGAAGGCAGTGCGCTGCGTTCGCCCATGGCCATAGCGGTTGTCGGGGGATTAATCACCTCCACCATTATGAGTTTGGTTGTGATTCCCTGCGTATATTATTTGCTGGAACAGGCAAGAAATAAAATAGTAAAGAAACCGATTGAATGAATTTTCTGATAAATAGAAGAATAACAATTTGCATGCTGTTTATTGCACTTACCCTTTTGGGCTATGTGTCGTATCAACAGCTTCCGGTTGAGTTGTTGCCCAATGCGGAATTGCCGAGTTTGTTTGTGCAGGTGATTTCTTCCCAGGAAAAAGACCCGGATTACGTGGAATCGGAAATTATCATACCCTTAGAGGGTGCGATTACTTCCATCGGTGGGGTAGAAAAAATACAGTCCACGGTAGACAGCCGGCAGTCGTTTATACAAATTGAATTTAAGAAAAACGTCAATTTCAATATCACCACTTTGAAGTTGCAGGAAAAAATCAATACGCTGGCATCCACTTTTCCGAAAGAGTTTTCCGTTCAGGTACAGAAAATTGATATACAGCAGTTCACGAACACTTTCATGGAATTGGAGGTGCGCGGAACGGGAGGCGTCGATCGTGTGAGGAACGTTGTGGAAGAAGAAATTCGTTCCGAACTGGAAAACATCAATGGAATTGCCGCTGTAAATGTCTACGGAGGACGGGAAAAAGCCATAGAAATACAACTCAACCCGGATGCCTGCAAGGCATTGAATCTGAGTCCCACGCAAATCAGTTCTATCTTGTCGCAAAATGCGCAAGAGAAAACTTTTATCGGAGACGTCAATGAAATGGGGAATAAATATTTTGTAAACGTAGGCTTACAATACACGAAAGTTTCCGAATTAGCGCATACAATCGTTGCGCCGGGACCGGTTTTATTGAAAGATATTGCGACCATTTTTTTCGATCTGAAAGAAGAAACTTCCTATAGCCGCGTGGATGGCAAAGAAATTGTGGCAATCGGTTTGATGAACGATTCACAGGCAAATCTGATTGATCTTTCCCACAAGACAACGGAAGTTGTGCATCAATTGGACGAGCGACTGAAACGCTTGGATGTGGAAATTGTCGTCCGGGAGAACACGGCTGAAACGATGGAAAAAAATATAAACCAAATCATTCACCTGGCATTGATTGGCGGTTTATTGGCCGTATTCATTCTTTGGTTGTTTCTGAAAAATTTACGTTTGGTATTCACCATCGCTTTGTCTATTCCTGTTTCCGTTTACACGGCCTTCAATTTGTTTTATGCTTTCGGCATTACGATTAACAGCTTAACACTGATTGGAATCGCCTTAGCCGTTGGTATGTTGCTGGACAACAGCGTAGTGGTTTTGGAAAACATTTACCGTTTGTCGGGTGCAGGAGCGTCTCCGGAACGAGCTGTTACACACGGAACAAAAGAAGTTGCCCGTTCTGTTTTTGCGGCTACGCTGACAACCATTATCGTCTTTCTCCCCTTCGTTTTTTCAGATAACTTTTTGATTAAACTCATGGGATACAACATCGGTGTATCGATTATTTCCACTTTGGCCATTTCTTTGTTTGTCGCCATGCTGCTCATACCCATGGCCACTTATCTTGTAATAAGGAGAAAAACGGGAAACAGCGTGTTTTACGAAAAGGTCCGGATTACGCAACGACCGGTTCAGGTGTATTTGGTTTTTCTGAAAACCTGTATGCGTCATCCGGGCGCTACGATATTGGGGGCAATCGTCCTGCTTTTCCTAACACTGGCCTTTTCCCTGACTACAAGTCTGCAACAAACAAGTGAAGTCAATGCCAAAAGTTTCGATATGCGTGTAATCATGCAAACCGGAAGTTCCTTAGAAAACACGGACAAAACCATTCGCCTCATCGAAGAAAAATTCAGTGAATATCCTGAAAAAAAGGAACTTATCTGTCGTGTTCAGGAAAATGAAGCCTTGTTGACTTTTGTTTTGAAGGATGATTATGAGAAAATACGGAAAAAGAAAATCGCCGACGTCAAATCGGATGTGCAGCGTTTGCTCCGAAATATCAATGGCGTGGAAATTCGTTTTCCCGATACTTTTGGGGGTGGAAGCGGCGCACAAAGTTCGGGTCTTGCCATGTCGGGTATGGGAAGTTTTTTGCGCCTGTTCGGCATCGGCGGCAATGACGAAAGCGTACTTATCAAGGGAAGTGATTTTCACAGGATGCAAACGGTTGCCGAAGATATCCGTTATCGCTTGAATGAACAGGATTTTATACAGTTTACAAACCTATCCGGCAACTTGTCTCAACCGGAATTGTTGCTGCTCTTTGATCCCATCCTGCTGCTTACCTACGATATTCCGTTGACAAATATCTCTTCCGGATTGATGTCGTCCTTGAATACTGATTTTTCTTCCGGAACTTCCTTTAAAGTGGGTGATGAACTGTACGATGTCATCATTCGCAACCAGGTTCCCCATCCGGAAATAACTGAAAAAACAGAGAAGGACAAAACCGTTGACGATCTTCGCGCCGCGTCTATTCAAGACCGTAAGGGCGGATTGCATCAACTGAAAGACTTGACAGAGTTTGATTACGGCAGCAGCCGGTCGCAAATCCGGCGGGTAAATCAAGAGAAACAAATTGAGGTATATTATACTTTTTCGAGGGATGTAGAATCCTCTCAATCGCTGCTGGAGGGATACCGCGCTGATATCGACCGTTTGATCGCCGCTTATAATCTACCAACCGGCGTGGCCGTAGAGGTAATTCACGAAGAAGATCAATTTGCCGATTTCAAATTCCTCTTTTTAGCCGCATTCTTACTGATTTTCATGATTCTGGCATCGGTATTCGAATCGTTTGCCATGCCTTTTATCCTGCTGTTGTCTATCCCGTTGGCGGCAATCGGTTCTTTACTGGCCTTACTTGTCACCGGAAATAGTTTGATGAATCTCAATGCCTTGACCGGATTTTTAATCCTCTTGGGCGTGGTAGTGAACAACAGCATCATCCTGATCGATTATGCCAATATCCTTCGCAAGCGGGGTTACCGGCGCAACCGTGCCCTGATGACAGCCGGTCTTTCCCGTGTTCGTCCTATCCTGATCACCTCCATTACCACCATTGTCGCCATGTTTCCTTTGGCTATGGGAAATATGGAATATTCGGGCATTATCGGAGCGCCTTTTGCCATTACGGTAATAGGCGGATTGATTTTTTCCACCCTCCTGACCTTGATTTTAGTCCCTACGGCATACATCGGCTTAGAAAATACATTGCAGTGGTACAAGGGTTTATCATATAAACTAAAGGTATTGCATCTGATTCTCTTCGCAGGCGGCGTTATTTGTATCAGGATGTATGTCGAAGGTTTGTTATGGCAATCTATCTATTTGGTTGCCTTGATCATCCTGATTCCGGGAATGACTCATTTTGCCCAAAGCAGTTTGAGGCGGGCAAAAATCCGGCTGATTGATCCGAATGAAGAAATCCGAATTGTGGTACGGAGCTTGGTTAAAATTTACGATCGTCCCGGCTTGTTTGCAAGGCAGTGGAGGAGTGGTTTACTGATTCGGGAACGCCTGGGAATCCATCAGCAACACCGCTCTCCGAGAGATTGGGTCGATATGCTTTGGCAATTCGCGCTGCTGGGGTTCGGTATTTATTTTACCTTTTTCTTTATCTCCGCCCGACTGTGGATATTTTTGTTGTCCTTGGCGATTTACGCCGGCAGTCTGCATCTGTGGCAAGTTGTCCGGCAATATCTTGATGTCCGCTTCAATGGAAGTAAATGGGTAAAACGTTTGCATCATTGGGTATTTTGGGGGATTCCCTTGCTGGTATTGATCGGACTGTATGGAAAAATGGACAATATTGCCTTGGTAACTGTTATCGGCGTTTTGGGATTTATTTGTATCCTTATCTACAACACCTCCCGGTATCTGTATGATAATGAAATTGATATCGAAAGGATAAAAGGGAATTTTTCCGGATACAGGCGTTCGTATTATCGTTTAGTGAAAAATATCCCGCTCATTGGGAAACAACGCAGGCCTTTCAAGGCTTTGCGGAGCGTTTCCGTTGAAATTCAAACCGGTATGTTTGGTTTGTTAGGCCCTAACGGCGCTGGAAAATCCACATTGATGCGCATCATCTGCGGTATACTCGAACCCAGCTACGGAAGTATCTGGATAAATGGTCTGGATACCCGTATTTACAGGGAGGAACTGCAAAGTCAGATCGGTTTTCTTCCCCAGGAATTTGGAACTTACGAACATTTGTCGGCAACTGAATTTTTGGATTATCAGGCTATATTAAAGGGGATTAAAGATAATAAACAACGTGAAGAACGCATTGAATACGTATTGAAATCCGTGCACATGTACGAAAGAAAAGACGAAAAAATCGGGTCGTTCTCCGGCGGGATGAAACAGCGCATCGGTATCGCCATGATCTTGCTGCACTTGCCGCGTATTCTGATCGTTGATGAGCCTACTGCAGGACTTGACCCACGTGAACGCATCCGTTTTCGCAACTTGTTGGTGGAATTGAGTAAAAACCGTGTGGTTATTTTCTCAACGCACATCATTGAGGATATTTCCAGTTCATGCAGCAAAGTCGCCGTAGTGGACAAAGGCAGCTTGAAATATTTTGGAAATCCCGTGGATATGGTCAAGCTGGCTGCCGGAAAAATTTGGCAGTTCCATGTGGATGGACAGACGTTTGAGAACACATTGGACAAGTCCGGGATAATTCATCATATCCAGGTTGATGAGCGTATCAAGGTTCGTTATCTCTCCGGAGAGAAACCATTTGAAGACGCCGAACCGGTAGCTCCTAACTTGGAAGATGCGTATCTTTGTTTGTTGAAGGGAATAGCTGAATAATAGAATAACTGAATAATAGAATGAAGGAATGGGCTTATCTGGTATATAAACAGATAAAAATTAATTTGAAAATTATTTTTGCCGGTAAATTTATCTGGTTTTTACTGGCTGCATTGGCATTTTTTATCCTCTTCATGTTTGAAGTCGTTATCACGCAGGCTGAAATTGATGAAGGGCTGATTTATGGGCTGTTGCTATTTCCGGGCTTGTTGCTGGTATTTTACCCGGCGGTTTTCGGCATACAAAACGACGAAGACGCCCGTGTTTTGGAGTTGATATTCGGTATTCCCGATTATAAATACAAAGTATGGGGTACACGTCTGTTGATAATTTATCTGGCGGTTTTTTGTATACTGATTCTTTTTTCCACGCTGGCAACCATCTTGTTGTACCCCGTCAATCCGTTTGCGTTGTCATTTCAATTGATGTTTCCCGTCTTGTTTTTCGGCAACCTGGCATTTATGTTTTCTACCATTGTCAGAAACGGAAATGGGACAGCGGTTGTAATGATAATCATCGGCGTACTCCTGCTTATTTTTTCCGAAATCTTAGAGCGTACTTACTGGAATATTCTGCTGAATCCGTTCTCCGTGCCCAACAACTACCTTCCGGTTATTTGGGACGCCTTAGTCCTGAAAAACCGGATATTCCTGCTCGTCGGAAGCCTTATCTGGGCAATGGCCGGATTGCTGAATCTGCAGAAACGGGAAAAATTTATTTGATATTTTGACCGTATTGTTTACCAATTCGTGGACGCAACGGCAAATCAGTTTTCCTTTGCGCGGAATTCTGCTGCTCGTTGGCTAATATCTTCTATACTTCATATTGTTGCAGTTATTTTTGCAAAGATACAAAAACAATTGATAGAGATAATTATTTTTTTCATAACGCTATAAATTTCATAATTTGTACGTGTTCTACATCCTTGTGCTTTGTTGTTCCAATTTTTTACCACCCTTTTGGGGGGTTTTTATAACAGGTGTTAATTTTCACCCTTTTGGGGGGTTGACAAGCGCTATTTTATCTGGTAATTTTGTGCAATTTTAACAATGTAATTAATAAGAAAAGTTATGAGAAAAATGCTATTTGTTTTAATGCTGTTGGCTGTTGCAGTTTCGACAATGAACGCCCAAGATGTGATCACGATGATGAGTGGAGATGAAATCAAGACAAAAGTTTTGGAAATCTCGTCTAATGAGGTGAAGTATAAGAAATTCGGCAATGTAAACGGGCCGACTTATACGATTTTGAAATCCGAAATTTTCATGATTAAGTATGAAAATGGGGAAAAGGATGTGTTCAATACAAAGTCGCCCAAGATTGAGACCGAAGTGAAAGGAAATACTGAGGAAACGGAAAGACCGGCAAGAAGCGATGCTGCACCGCAGCGGGCGCAACGGGATAGGGCTTCTTCGGCAACGCAACAGAGCCGGGCTACGCAGAGCCGGGCTGTTGCGGAAAGACCGGAACCGAGGGCTGAATCTTATCAGGAAAACACTTCCGTCTGGCCGCATCGGAAAGCTTACGTTGGTATCGGTTTTGGTGCAGCTTTTCTGTCCGAAGACTACTCCAATGTAAAAGGTAGCGGCACATTGCTGGATATTAAATTCGGGTATCTGTTTACAGAAAACATTGGAATATGCGCCAACATGTTGGGCGGCACTTTCGGATGGGAAAATTCAAGCGAAGGAAGTGTGAATATTTCGTGTTTCACAGCAGGCCCTCTCTTCTCTACGGCAACTGCCAATGGAAAAATCGAATTTGATGGACGGCCTATGATTGGTTTTGCACAGGAACACCGGACGGGGAAAAATTACAGTTATAATAGTAAAATCTCAGTTGCAACGGGGGTAGGCGGTTCTGTTCGTCTCAACCTAAGCAGCCGTTTTTCTCTTTCCGGGAATATGGATTATAGCTATACACAGATAGAAGGAGACGATGATTCTTTCTTTGGAATTTCGGTTGGGATAAATTATCGCTTCTGATGGAATAGGTACCTCCCCCCGGCTCCCTCCTTGGGAGGGGGCTGGGGGAGGTAGCAAAAAAACAGTATAAAAAAATAAGAAAATGAAAAAGCATATTTTGTATTTTTTGGTATGGATTAGTGCATGGACTTCTCTTTCTGCACAGGATATTATGCTGAAAATCAACGGAGAAGAAATTCAAGTTAAAGTAGAAGAAGTAGGAACAAACGAAGTGAAATACAAAAAATTCAGCAACCTGTCTGGGCCTGCTTACCTGATGCAACATACAGAAATTTTCATGATTAAATATGAAACAGGCGAAAAAGACCTGTTTGAAGAAGACAAGAAGACCGGTAAAATTCATATCCGGCACATAGAAGCCGAAAAGGAGCAGCAGGCAGTAAACAACCCACCGGCGAAAACGACTAAACCGACGCCTGCGCCCAAACCTGCGCCTGCGCCCACGCCCAAGCCTGCGCCCACGCCTAAGCCTGAACCGGCGAAACCCTCGGCAATAAAGATAAAAACGGAAGAAAAAGTAACGGTCTACTCGCCTCCGAATACTTCGCTTGAAGTGGAAGGAATTACGTATAATTTAAGTATTGGTAGACTCGGTAAAGGCGAAAACGGTAATCTTGTTGTGGAGGTTAAGGGAAAATACTTGAACCGGGCGAATATGAATTTAAGGTCTTTTGTTCTGCCGAAAGTTATGATTGGAGATAAAACGTTCAAGACAAAATTCGCTAACATAAGCGCAGACAGTTGTTTTTATGAGTTTGAAACGACAAAGAATCCCGATAAAATCATATTGTATGACAATATTAGCGGTACGGAAGAACCCAGTATCACATTTATCTGTATAGCAGGGACTAATCTTTCGCCGAAAAAGCCGCTTGATGTGCGTACCGATGAACAGAAGACCTCCGGGCAAGCTGCGGCTAAACCGGCTGCACAGCAAAAAAAGAGCCAAACAACACTTACGGTCAAAGATGTTACCTTCGCGGACTTTGGTACACTCAAATCAATTGATTTTGTCGATGAAAGCAATCGTGAAGTTGAGATGCCGGCAGACTGGGATGAATGGTTTGAAAATGCTACGGTGAAAAAAGATTTGGTTTCAGCAAAAACGAGCTTCTCCCTTAATGCTGACGGTTCATTTAGTAATGGTACGCTTACAGATGGATCGCAACTGTCTTTTGTATTTGTAGTTAACGAAACAGAGTATCCCATTGGCGTTGGCGCCGGCACGCAATTTATCACGCAAAAAAACGATAAAGGGAAGTATATTTTACTGCCAAAAGAAACAGTTGCGCTCATCACCGGTACGGTAAAGGTATTTGATAAAACCTACACTGTTTATATTGGTGATTTTGACAAAGATACGGATGGAAATACTACCGTTGAGCTTCTCGGAAATGATTTAGATGACGTCATGACTATGAAGAACGGGAAAAAGATTGACCGCATCCTAATGAAGATAGTGGTGGACGGCAGGACAATAGCGCATGAAAATTGCCTGACGGACACTGGAAAATATGTATTCACCTTTGCAACGAAAGCGATACCCGCAAAAATCATTGTCTCCGGCTATGACGGCAAGGAGAATACCGGTATTACTTTTGACGGCAAAACAAGAAAAAGGATATAATATCGGAACCTCCCCCGGCCCCCTCCCAAGGAGAGGTTAATTAAAAACATATTAAAATGAGAAAGAAAATTTTTAATGCTGCATTAGTAAGTATTGGTTTAATGCTGTTATTTGCATGTTCACAAAAGCGTACACTGCAAATACAACCGGACAATGATTTGAAATCATTTAGTTTTGTACAATCTTCCAGTAGGAAAGAAATAAAAGCGGAGAAATTTCAGTATCAAGGAAAAGATGTTTCTGCTGCTGTCTTGAAAAGCGAAGGAAACAGCATTGCTGCTACGCTCACACTGGAACTCTCTTTTGATGAAACAGGAAATAATAAAGAGGTTATTTGCGTAGCCACAATCATTTCCTCTGCTTCAAGCAGTATCATAATCAGTGAATCATATAAATACACATTGGAAAAAGGGGTTTTAAATATTTTGGGACCTTTTGAAATTGACAAACAGTGAAGGTTAATAAAAAACAAATGAAAAAGACAGATTCAAAGAAAAGTTTTTTCAGATAAAGAGGTTCAGCCGCTGGATTATAGAAAATTTATAAACCGTCCTGCAAAGGGCATAAAAAGAAAAGAAAATGAAAAAAGTAGATTTGAAAACAAAAAAAAGCGTATTGAAATGTACATTTATCATGATGGTATTGATGCTTGTAATGCCATTGTTACTAACGAATTGCGGAACTCAAAAGGCAGCTACTGCTTATGACGACGCCGAACCGCAAAGTCCCGAATATGAACTGACGGACGATTGCGCCTTGCTACACATTTACCGACCCGGCTCCATGGCGGGCATGGCGATAAGTTACACCTTGCGCTTAGACGACGAAGAAATCTTTCGCGTGAAGAACAAAAGCAAAACGACTATCCGATTTACGGGCGGAGGGGCCATTACATTGTGGGCAAAGACCGAAACAAAGACCGAACTCTCCATGGACATACAATTGGGCAAAGAATATTATGTCCGCTGTGGGGTGGGAATGGGCGCTTTTGTCGGAAGACCCAAAATAGAAATCGTTGACAATGAAAAAGGTCAAGCTGAGTTCAACAAGATTCCCGCAAAGAAATGAACCTCAAAAATGAATAATATTAACTTCCCCTACAAGGGCATAAAAAGAAAATAAAATGAAAACAAGTAATTTGAAAAACAGAAAAGTCGCTTTGAAGGGCGCAATAATGAAAGGATTAAATGTAATGTTTGTTCTGCTTTTTGCAGGATATGTGATGATGGCTTGTTCGGGAAAAGGGTCTGGAACAGCCTCTGTAGAAACAACTAATGAAACGGAAACCACAGCGTTTAGTGATGTGGTATCTGGAAAGCCAATAAAAATCAAGTATTTGGATGGCAATAAACCGATTCCTGATACGGTTATTCACCTGATATACTATGACCAGGGAAAATCGGCATGGACGGATGTATCCGCAAGTTCCGACAATGAAGGTTTTGTTAGTTTCACTATTCCTTTAACAGCGGAAGGAGCTTCCTATTCATTCTTTTGCGCATTTTCACCTGAAGATAAAGATGAAAAAATGGAGTTGGCTACAAAAGATCAACTTCGTCTATTCAGAATACCTGACGATACGGATCAGCTTGAATTATGGGCATACAAGGATGGTGGAATGTCAAATCAAGTCGGCAGTATCCAGATGTGGGGTAAAGAATAATTTAAAACGGTATGAAAAGGTATTTATTAAAAGTTTTATGGCGCTATGCCCAAATTGGATTGAGCGTTTTTTTAGCAGCTGCATTCATCTTGACAGCTGGCTGTTCTCGAAATAAACAAGAGGCCTCCGAATTCACGCGCGTTATCGAAAGTCTTTTGCAAAAGGGTCTTTCTGGTGATGCCGTGACGACGGACGATGACGGAAGCCTCATTGCCGGACTTCGCAGTGGGTCGGAGTATCTGGATAAAAAACTGACCAAAGTTACCATGAAATCGGCGACAGTCTATTCTTTCATGCTTAACGGGGAAGTCACGGTTTGTGTGTTTTTCGACGAAAACAACCCTGCCGGCAACATCCGGCGCTTTTTGGACTTTGTCGGCGAGAGTTGTGAAGACCTGGCGAAGAAGTATAAGGGCGGAACCTATTATGCCTTTGACAGGGACAATATGGTACTGGCTTATTCCGGCGACACGGATTCACAGACAAAAATGCTGGAAGGCCTGAACTTTTACCGGGACGGAATTTTGATGAAACCGGGTATGACATCTCCCTACCGTGAGGCGTACTATAATCATGTAAGGGAAAAACTGGGCAAGACAGCGTTGACCGACTGGGATATTTATCTGTTCAGGAGCCGTCTTCCCTACGAGTCGGATGGTTCGGAACAACTGGAGAGTACGCTTGCCGTGATAGGTTCGTCGGCGATGGTAGAACTGTTGAAGGCAGACATGGAGTTCATTCTCGCGTCAAGGAATGCGGCGGATGTTTTGTTTGCTGTTCCCGAGGAGAGAGAAGGGTACAAAAGCGTCATAGAAAAATATATGATAGGTATTGTCTGGTTTCACAAGGATGGAAGGCGCGTAATGTCGGAAACGCTCAGTACGGACAGCAAGACCGGCAAAATAATAAAAAACCGCGACTGGTATAACGGCTATAAAATGCCGGAAGAGTATTGAATATCGCAGGGTTGAACACGATAAAGCGGCAGCTCTTCAAAAAGAGATTGACCGTTATATCGATGATTTAATTGAATTATTTAATCGACGGAATGCTGAAATTCGCAGTCGTGAAGGTGATGCCTACGAAGAAGTCAGAACTATTGGAAGGGCTTTGAATGAAAAGGGAGGCATTGTGTTGATGCGTCGGGTTGGAGAAGGTTTTGCGGCTCGTAATCCGCAATATGCGCGCCTTTTGGAATCTGTCTGGGACAGAATCGGTTCATGGCTGGGATAAATAAACGTCCCCGGTTCGGCGTAGCGTCATTCGCTGCGGCGAATCGGAGGCACAAAAACAGTTTCTACCGAGCGATGCATCCCTGCCGGGATGCGGTTTTACATGATCGGGTACGGCATTGAGCATTCATAAAATGAATAGAAAACAAACCACCCTCGCAAGGGCACAAAACAAATGATTATAAAATGAAAAAGGTAGATTTATTAAGCAGGCAGGATACAATGAAAACCAAACTTGTCTGCATCCTGACAGGGATACTTCTGGGGCCTTGCGTCTCAATGCAGGCGCAATCCAATGTGGATTCGCTGGTGAATGTGTTGAATACGCAGTCACCGACGGTTGACGAACAATTGACGGTTTACATAAAATTATGTTCTTTTTATCAATTAAATGATAATGAAAAATACTTGTTCTACGCTGAAAAAGGTTTGAACCTTGCCAAAAAAGAAAAAAATAAATTCAAGATGATTGAATTTAATAATTTTCAAGGGAGGGCTTATTCTAATAAAGCGGACTATGAATTAGCACATAAATATTTTAATACCGCCTTGAATTTGGCAATCGAAATAAAAGACAGGGATTTGGAAATCCAAACATACGGAAATCTTGCTGTTTCATATAGCAATAAAGGAGATTTAAAGACAGGAATCGAATATTATCAAAAAGCCCTTTCATGTCTTGAAAGTCTCGGCAAGGAAGAAAAATCTGCAACCTGGTTAGCAAATATAGGAGGAATGTATCGACTGTTGGGAGAATATGATCTGGCTTCCACCTATTTGAAAAAAGCCGAAAGTATTGCCGAGAAAATAGATGATAAAAATGCATTGGTAAAAACGTATTCTTCTTTGGGAAATCTATATCGAGAAATGGAAGATTTGGATAAGGCTATGGAATACGGACTGAAATCTTTAAAGGTTTCTCAGGATATGCACCATAAATGGGGAGAGGCAAATGCTTATCAAACTTTGGCAGATATTTCCATCAATAAAGAACAATACGATGAAGCAGAGAAATATGCCGATGAATGTCTTCGACTTGCAAAAGAAATTGAAAATACCAAACTGATTATCGTAGGTTGGAATGCTTTATCAAATGTATATCTTTACCAAAATCGCTATAAGGAAGCGGAAGATGCAGCATTTATGGCTTGGAAAACTGATTCGACTAATTTGTATATAGGAATGAACATTATGAGTAATATCACCCATTCAAATATTTCTTTAGGAAATAAAGAAAAAGCAAGTATGTATTTGAATAAATATACCGATCTTAATAATGAATATAACAATAAAAATGTTCGTGAGAATTTAATGGAGCAGGAAGTCAAGTACGAAACCGAAAAGAAAGAATTAAAAATCGCCGCCATGGAGAAAGATAAAATATTATATATGTGGATTATACTGTTGGTTACAATAGTTTTAGTCGTTTTGCTGTTGCTCTATTTGAATAACAAACGACTCGCACGTCAGAAAATCAAACAGTTAGAGCAAGAAAAGCAGATTGCAACAACCAAATCAGTCATCGAAGGCGAAACAGCCGAAAGAAAACGCCTCGCACGTGACCTGCACGACGGACTTGGCGGTATGTTGTCGGCAGTGAAAATAAACCTCGACAACCTCGACCATATCCAGAACGCACGCACGTTGCTCGACAGTTCCATTGATGAACTGCGTCGTGTGGCACGTAACCTGATGCCCGTTTCACTGCTTCGTCTCGGACTGAAAGCATCACTGGAAGATTTCTGCGGCGCATTCCCCCAGGTGGATTTCCAATTTTACGGCGAAGAGAAACACACCTCCGAAAACCTGGAACTGTTGATATACCGCTGTGTACACGAATTGGTTAACAATGCCATCAAATATTCGGGAGCGAAGCACATCAATGTCCAAATGATTCAAAATGAAAATAACATATCGTTAACGGTACACGACGACGGTTGCGGTTTTGATCCGCAAAAGGTAAAGCAAGGCATGGGACTGAAAAACCTGACAGACCGCCTGACCGTATTCAACGGAGCCTTGGATATTGTTTCCACTCCGGGCAACGGAACGGAGGTGAATGTGGAACTGAGTTTCCCCTAAAATCCCCTCCGAAGAACCCGTTGAATAGGATTGGGCCTTTGCCCATTCTACATTTTTATTAACCGCAGGTTGAAACCTGCGATTAATTCGTCATTTTTTACTATATTTGCTGCAAAAGTACAAAGTAGTATGATTCAATACCGGATTTTGGAAACAGGTTTTTTCCTTGCCGACGGAGGCGCTATGTTTGGCGCAATTCCGAAAAGGGCATGGAGCCGGAAATATCCGTCCGATGAACAGAATTGTTGCCTGCTGGCAATGAACTGTTTATTGGTTTGGAATGAAGACCGGGTGGTCTTGCTCGACACCGGAGTAGGGAGCAAAGATTTTGGGAAATTAAGTTACTATCAGTTCCGGCGCTTGAAAGATATTGCCGGTTTGCTTCGCAGTCAGGGTTTTGAACCGGCTCAAGTGACGGATGTAGTGCTATCCCACTTGCATTTTGACCATTGTGGCGGGTGCACTTACCGGGACAGTTCGAATCGGCTGAAAGTCACCTTTCCGGAAGCCAGGCATTGGCTTGGGAAATCGCAATGGGAAAGCTATTTGAGTCCGAATGGATTAGAAAAAGATTCTTTTCGTGCGCAGGATATGTTGCCGGTTGCAGAAGCGGGACTGCTCCGTTTGGTTGATGCGGATTTCGAATTGTTCGAAGGATTCGAGCTGAAACTTTTCGACGGGCATACTCGTGGACAATTGGTTGCGTTTATCGAAACCGGAGTAGCTGAACGATGCCTGTTCCCCGGCGATGTGATTCCGACGAAGGCTCATCTCTCCAATGAATGGATTTCTGCCTACGATATCGCGCCTCTGGAATCGTTGGCGGCCAAAGCGAAATTAAAGACATTCGGAACAGGGAAAAAAGAGAAATTTATATTTTATCATGATGCATACCGGACGGAATGGGAAAAACGGATGGCAGCGATTCAGGGAGAAAAATGTTAAAAAATAACTCATTGAAAATAAAAGGGATAAAAGATTAGGAAAAATAAAAAATTCCGGCTAGCTTTGCAGTCAGAACACAGAGAGGGGCTTCAGCCCATAAGTTGTTGAGGCTGAGCTTCTAACTACAGTGTTCTTTCATATTTATAAAAAATTAAGCCGCAAGGAAGTTGTGATAACTGAGCCTTGCGGCTGTTGTTTTTATACGGACACAAAGATAGCAATAAATTTTTGAAATACAAAGGAATAACTATCTTTTTTCATTCATAATTCGCGAAAAAAAAGTCAAAGATTACCCATAGAAAGAACAGGAAAAAATACCGACATTAGCAGAACGCAGTCAGCAAATACTGACCGGGTTCCCGCAACAGTATCAACAACAAACGCAGGGAAGCCAACTTTTCCGCTCATTACCGGGAAACGTTCTCTGTCCGCTTGCCGCACCAGGATACGGTTG
>JAITQA010000161.1 GCA_031289145.1 Dysgonamonadaceae bacterium
ATTTTGCCGTCATTGCGAAGCCGACGGCTGAAGCAATCTAATTACTACATCTCTTTCTCCGGATTGCTTCGGGCTTCGCCCTCGCAATGACGATACGACGTTTTTTAGTTTACTTAACATTAGTACAGAAAGGGCGCATTTAACGGAGTTAAATGCGCCCTTTTGAAAACAAATTCTCAAAACCGAAAATCGACCCCGGCTCCAAACGTTTTATTCGTTCTCCCAAAAACTTCCGTAGCCGGTAGAGCAGGTGATGTGCCTGCATAATTGGGATTATTCCTCGTCCAATCGTCATAGAAAGAATACAGATAACCGATATTGATTCTGACATTTTTAGATACGTTTACCGCGCCGCCGATGCAAATAGAAGAAGAATTAAGTGAATAACTCAAATCGCTCTGATAGGCATCTGTAACGCCGGTTCTCGTAATCTGACCGCCAACGCTGACCAGAAGCATGTTACTGATTCGCCATTCAACACCGGCTAAGTATTCATTGACTCCGCCATTGATGTTTTTTTGCTTGTCATTGGCCATTTTGGCATCAGCATCAAAAAAATGATGGTAACCTACCGAAACCGTAACCGGATCAATTACATCGTATTGACCGCCAATTGCCAAGAAGGCCGGTATATCGTGAGGGGTATTTACGCCATCCGTAAATAAACCGGTATCATCCATTTTGGTCTTATTTTCTACATTTAAATGGGTATTCAATTCATATTTAAGCCCAATATTCAGTTTATTGTAATTGAAGTCGAAACCGATAATTGGGGTAACGCCCCATCCCGTTTGAGAACAGTCCAGTTTTTTGTCGGCCGTTGATGCAGCGCTCGCCAATAATTGGTTTTTATACGCATCCGGAAGCCCTTGCATTTGAGCCAAAGCTGAAAAATAAGCGGAAGCAGGAATCATTGCACCCGTACCTAAAGCCGATACATTCGATGTTGGATTTGCTTTAATATCCAATAAGTGACCCACATAACCATTATTCACAAAATTCATTCTGAATCCTGCATAAGCGGCAAAATGTTGGGAGATGGTATACGTACCACCCAATTGTGCACCATAAATAGCAGAACTTCCTTCCATATAGGCATTTACTGAATACTGATCAGCTGTGAGCGTTGCACCCGGCATCAATCCGCCAAGCAATCCACCCAATTGTGTGATTCCGGACGGCAAGAGTGAAATGGCAGACTCAAAAGATGGTAAACCCTTATTAAAAGTAGCTTTACCTCCACCACCGGCTAATGCAAATTCTCCGGAAAGCGTCCATTTTCCAGATTTGTAAGCGGCCTGTATACTCGGAATTACCGGCGCTGAAGCAGTCCCTTCATACACTTTCGTGGGATTGCCGCCATATCCGGCAAATGGTGCGTAAGTTGTTGTAATTGTGCGCGTTTGAAAAGCGCTCTGATTGTTGATGGAAAAAAAGAAGCCTTCTCCCTGTAAAAAAGCCAAACCCGCCGGATTCGTATAAACCGCATCAATTTCCATGGATGCACCACGCGCCGGATTACGCAAAAAATGAATACTATGGTTGGTGTTTGTCAACAAACCACCTGCCCAAACTTTACAAAAAATACACAATGTAAACCCTGTTATGAACAATTTTCTTTTCATAAGCCTAAATCTATTTTTAAATGAATTGGCTGCAAAGATACGATTTTGTTTTAAATATTAAATAAAAAATGAAATATTTCGGCGATTTTCAGCGATTAAATAAATTCATGTATTCAATCAGATGTATTAAAGACAGGGACAAAAATTCAGTTTGTCACTTAAAATTAAGCAGCAAACAAGAGACTAATAAATCTGAAGTTTGTATCTGAGTTGTAAAAAAAACGGAGATATCTTTCCAATATCCACCGTAAACGCCAACTTTATCCCATTTTGATAAATAAATTGATAAGTGGAAGATGCATCTACACGCGGCATCGAAAAAGAAGTATTACAAGAAGGGAATGAGTGCTTTTGCCTGGTTTGAGTTTCATTTTTTCAAATAAAAACAAGCTTGATCTCCTTGTGATATAGCATTTAACTGTTTAGCCTTTTTTGAAAAGTATTTAATTTCTTTTTTCTTGAAAGAAATATTTTCGCCTTTTAAATATTGTTCACTACCAATAAATTGAAAGGAAGTTGAATCATAAACAATAGATTCTAATTCAAGTCCTGCTTTTTTGGCAAGATATTGCATACTCGCAGTAGAATGAATAAAAAAATGTCTTGGCGCGTCTAATTGAACCCAATAAGCGCCATATTTTTTGTAAGCGTACGATCTAGCAACTGGAATTCGAATTAAAGCATAAGCATTCGGATTTAATAATCGATAAATTTCTTTCATAACAGATTCAGGATTATCCATGTGTTCAAATGAATGATGTAACATGATAAAATCAAAAGTTTCATTCAATTCATTTATATATTTTTTTTCTATTTTGACTCCTGAATCATAAGTGATATCTGAAGAAATATAGGGATCTATTCCTTTTAAGTTCTTAAACCCGTGCTTTTTCATATCCAAAAGCAATTGTCCGGCGCCGCATCCGACATCTAAAATTTTAGAATTTATATGACACATTTTTTCATTCAAATAATAATAACGATGGTATCTTTTGGATGCTAAGAATCCTATAAAATTATTTTTGTTTTCCAATCTATATTTTACCAAATTTTTTAATAAAAAGTTTTTTACTTTCATGAAATAAGGATAAAAGAACCATTTTTTAGGCAATAATAGAGAGAAAGAATAATAATTGTCCGGATAATATCGGTCCATATTATCCGGGATTTTACTAATTTGTATGCATCCACATTTACCACATTCAATGTATTCAAAATTATCTCCTAAATTGAACATTCTTTCTTGAACAGTGATCGTTTTATTGTTCTCCAAGTTATTGCAAATCTTGCATATACATTTAGACATAGAATTGTTTTTTAATGATTTTCAAAAAATATTTCTTATTTTTGCTGCTACAGCAAACTTTTCTTTCTCAATTGCCTTATCCATAAATACTTTTAACTCATTTTCCAGATATGACATCAGTTCTTCGACAGGCATTTATCTAGCTATTCCTCGTACGAATCAAAGACCTTTTCTTTCATATACAAGCGGAATAAATTCTTAATCTTATAAATAAGCCGCGAGGCAAAGTTACAAAAAAGATTGAAGAAATAAAATAGATTATATCCTCACTTTGAACACTGCGTGTTCTGTAGATATCGTCATTGCTACTTGTTTAAATTTTTTATAGGGACTCGCAAAGACGTGCACAACAAAGAATGGCTATTTGAATTGAATATTGCACTTTTCTATATTTCCTTGCTAATAGTTGTCGCCTGCAAAATCCGGTCAGCCATGCCGATGCCGTTCCGGATGCTTCCGGCAAGAATCAGGCCGGGATATTGTTTTTGTATACTTTCTATGGCGGCAAACCGCTCTCCGGAACTTTGCTCGTATTGTGCAATGGCGTGCGGATGCCGGAAGATGCGAATCAAATCCGGTTGAAGTTGCTTTGGGAATTTCAGCATATCGTGAAAATTCCGGACAATCAAATCCGTCAATGCCACATCCGTCAATTGGGTGAGGTGTGGGGATTTGATTCCGCCGATGAAAAACGAAAACAAAGCCCCTTTTTCCGGCGCCCGTCCCCGGAAGCAATCCGAAGGGATAAGGATACCCAATACTTCTCTTTTCTCCCGTGAGGGAACCAAACCGCCGAAAGCCTTGAAACGAAGCCCTTTGGTATCTTTTATGCCAACAGCAGCCTGCACCATGGGCGCATACCGCAGATTGTCTATCTTATGCATCAGCTCCGCATCGACAAAAGGCAGAAGTTCCGGCAAACCGTGTGCGTGCACGGTCGTGATTACTTTCGATGCCAGCACAACCATTTTGTCTTGGGGACAGGTGTAGGTAATTTTCCATTGGTTTTCCACCGGCTGAATGGTAACGAAAGATGCGGATAAAACGATATTTTCTTTGCCGACGGTAGCAGCGAGCGCGTCGGTCAGTCGGCTTAATCCGCCTTGGGCGGAAAAGACTTTTTTAGTAGCCAAGCGGTCGCGTTCCGTTTTTGGTTGTTTTGCTTTGGCAATACTTCCTTTGATGAAACTGCCGTAATCGTGTTCAAGATTATATAATTTGGGCAAAGCGTAACGCGTGACTAATTTCATCGGGTCTCCGGCGTAGACTCCGGAAAGAAACGGGTCGCAAGCATAGTCTAAGAAAGATTTTCCCAATCGGCGAGTCGCCAATTCGGCAACCGACTCATCGGGATTGCTCCCTATTTTGCGGAAAGGCTCCCCCAGAATACGAAATTTATCGGAAAAAGTAAACAAAGGCGTTGTCAGGCCGCTGAGCAGACCTGAAGGAAGCTCCCTGAAACGGTTGCCTTTCCAAATCAGCCGACGGTTCGCGTTTTCATCGGCAATTTCCCATTCGCAAGCGGGGTATAATGCGGTAAATAATTCGGCCGTTTCGGGATTGGAAACGGCCCCTGTATTGGGTCCGCTTTCGAATACAAAATCATCTTCTTCGAAAGTTTGTATTTGCCCGCCGATACGATTATTTTTTTCTATCACCAACACTTTCTTTCCTTTGTTGACCAAATGAAAAGCGGCGGTCAATCCTGTCAGTCCGGCGCCTATGATGGCGATATCCGTTTGTCTTGTTTTCATTTATACCGGTTTAGAGAATGACTTTCCCGAATTTATCATGAGTTTATCCAATGCGGCGGCAATGTTACGCACAAAAAGCCTTCCTTTTTGTGTGACCTGTATCCGATTTTCATCAAAAGTCAGGATGCCGTCGGCTGCAAAAGTACGAAATTGTTCGGGATTGTAAGCTGTTGCCGCCTTTATTTTTTCTTCCGGAAGTGCAAGTCGTTCCGACAACTCCCTCCATTCCAAGCAGTAATTGCACATCAGGGTTTCGATTACCTCGCGGGCAATCTGTTCTTCTTCGTTCAAACGATATCCTTTGACGGTTGCAAAACCTTTTTCGATTCGTCCGATATAATCTTCAATATGTTTGCTGTTCTGGGCGTATGCACCCGATAATTGGCTGATGGCCGTGACCCCGAACGCATATACCTGTCCGGTGGTACGGCGGGTACAATAACCCTGAAAATTACGGTGTAACTGTCCGTTTTGCCGGGCAGCATACAATTCGTCGCTTTCCTTTACGAAATGGTCTAAGCCGACAGGGTGGTAACCGGCTTGTTGTAAAATCGTTTTAGCCGATTCGTACATCAGGTTTTTCTCTTCTTTGTCGGGAAGTCCGGTCTTTTCCAATATCAACTGTCGTTTGTTAACCCATGGAACATGCGCGTATGAAAAAGTGACCAAGCGGTCGGGTTGCAGTTCGATGGCGCGTAATACGGTTTTTGTGAATCCGGCGGCAGTCTGCATGGGCAAGCCATAGAGTAAATCCAAGTTGATACCGGCTTTTTTCTCCCGGAGTATGCGGAAAATATTTTCCACAGGCAAGCGGGAGGGGCGGCGGTTGACGGCTTTCAAAACTTTCTCGTCGAAATCCTGTATGCCGAGACTGAAACGGTTGAATCCGGATTCCGTCAGTGATTGCCAATATTTTTCGTCCAAATAGCCCGGATGACATTCAATGGCTATTTCGGTGTGGTCGATGCGGGGAAACGAGGCCAGCAGGTGGTCGTTCAATTCCTTCAATACGCTTACAGGAAGAACGGTTGGCGTTCCTCCTCCGTAATGTATCTGCGACACCGGACGATTGGGATGCAGTAAGCGGCTGACTTTTTCAATCTCCCGGTGTAAGGCCGAAATGTAGCGGTCGACCATCTCCTGTTTCATCATGGCGAAAGAGTTGCATCCGCAGTAATAGCAGAGTTGACGGCAGAACGGGATATGGATGTAAAAGGAAATCTGCTGCGCTCCGGTGGTATTGGATGCAACCAAAGCAGCTTCGTATGCTTCCGCCGTGAAAGATTCTTCGAAGTAATTGGCCGGCGGATAACTGGTGTATCTCGGAACCGGCACATTGTATTTTGCCAGTAATTCTCCGGTTGTCATGTTGATTTTTCTTTTCGGAAAACAATCAGTATATAACATAAGGAGAGGCAAGCCAATCCAAATTCGAACAGGAACAAGCCACTGTAATTGGTACTGTCGGCGATTTTTCCACTCAACATAGCAATACAAATCCCGCTGAAATGCGTAATGACGGTTTGTATGGTGAAATCGGTGCCTTCCCGTCCTTCCCGGACACAATCCATGGCAATGGTATAAACCGCCACCGTTGCCATACCGTAACTTCCCCAAAGTAAGAGTATTCCAACATACAGCAACTGTACTTCCGGGTGAGGGTTGGTCGAAATCAGGTAGAAATAGAAAGTGGTGAACGAAATCAGGATGGCAAACAGGATGCGGGAATGAAAGCGACCGATTTTCCGCATGACGAATCCGGCCGCGAAGGAGGCGACCAATCCGGTTGCCGTTCCGAAAATGCCGCTCATTTTCCCGATTTCCTTGATGTCGTAGCCCAAATCCACTAAATAGGGTCGCAACATGGCCAAAGTGCCTATCATGGACGAATAATACAGCAGCAGGAAACCGATTTGTTTCCAGATACCGCGCTGGGTGAAAAAGCGTCCGATATCTTTCATATCCGCCCGTTTCACGTTTCCTTTTTCCCTTTCTCTACTGATAACCAATCCTTTGTTGAAAAACAAAGGCAAGAGGGCAATGATAACGAACAAAGCGAGGAAAGGAAGGAGGCTGTTCCATCCGATTTGCTTGAACAGCAGGAGCAACAATCCGCTGCCTATCATGGTTCCGCCGAAACTGCCCATCGATTGCATGCTGTTGACCATACTCTTGTCTTTCTTGCTGAACGACAGTACGGCAAGCGCATCCGTTGCAATATCCTGTGTAGCGGAAGCGATAAAAGAGATGATAATCAGCGCGAGGATGGTGTAAAAATTAGCATGGAAATTCATGAACGCCACCGAAAAGATGAGGATGGCATACACCAATTCCGAAGAAAAAATCCAGCGTTTGTAATCGTTGACCGTGACGTTGTAACGGTCGATAACCGGCGACCACAGGAATTTTAGAATCCAAGGCAGTTTGATTAGCTGCAAAGCCCCGATGGCAGTCAGCGAAAAATTTTCCTGGCGCATGATTACCGGAATCACCGTTGAGAAAAAACTCATCGGTATTGTCTGTGCGATGTACAGGCAAAAGAAAGTGAAGAAATTCTTTTTGTTAATCATAATACTATCATCTGTTTGCCGTCCGAAATAGTAACGGCAATAGCGCAAGAAGTGAATAATTAAGTTCACAACCGCGCAAAGGTAAAAAAAAAATGCAGGATGAACAAATATTGGTTTTTGCTGCTATAAAAGTTCTGAATTATTACATTTTTCTGACATAAAAAACACTGCAAATGTACACTTTTTTTGAGAAATACAATTCATCAAACAGGTATTTTCAGCGATGTTGTAAAAATGCAAGAAAACTTCGAGTATAAAAGAAAATACCTTCATCGACTTCGGTCTTTTCTCCGTATATCAAAAAGAAATTGTACATTTGCAGTGTTTTTAATCAAAGTCATTATGGCAAATATAAAATGTATTGGTATTCTTACCTCAGGTGGTGATGCCCCCGGAATGAACGCAGCTATCCGTGCAGTCACGAGAACCGCTATTTACAATGAACTGGAAGTGAAAGGTATCTTCCGGGGATACAAAGGATTGCTGACCGGAGAAATAGTACCTTTCAAAACGAATAACGTCAGCAATATCATCCAACAAGGGGGTACTATCCTGAAAACTGCCCGCTGTATAGAATTCAGGGAACCGGAAGGGCGCAAAATCGCGTACGAAACCTTGCAAAAGGAAGAGATTGACGCTTTGGTCGTAATCGGAGGCGACGGTTCGTTAACCGGCGCTCGCATTTTCGCCCAGGAATATGAATTTCCAATTGTGGGTCTGCCCGGTACCATCGACAACGACCTGTACGGCACCGATACCACCATTGGATACGATACGGCGTTGAACACAATTATGGAAGCTGTCGACAAAATCCGGGACACAGCCTCCTCACACGAACGCCTGTTTTTCATTGAAGTAATGGGTCGTGACGCCGGTTTCTTAGCTTTAAACGGCGCCATTGCATCCGGAGCCGAAGCGGCTATTATCCCCGAAATATGGACAGAGGTAGACCAATTGGAAGAACTCATCAAAAACGGATTCCGCAAAAGCAAAAACAGTAGCATCGTATTGGTTGCAGAAAGTGAGATTACCGGAGGCGCCATGGGTATGGCAGAGCGTGTACAAAAAGAGTATCCGCAATACGATGTACGTGTCACGATTCTCGGACATATCCAACGGGGAGGCTCTCCTACCGCCTGCGACCGTATTCTGGCCAGCCGTATGGGAGAAGCCGCTATTGACGCCTTGATGGAAGACCAACGCAATGTGATGATCGGTATTCAGAACGACAGCATTGTTTACGTGCCGTTCTCCAAGGCCATCAAGAAAGAAAAGCCTATCAACCGCGACTTACTGAACACTTTGCGTATTTTATCCACCTGACAGCAATTTCATTTTCCGCTGAAATTCACGGCATCGAAAAGTAAGGAAGGAATACGCAAAGGTGAAATCGTACGCGGATCGTTGCCTACTGCAAGGATTTTTTGCCAAAGCGTCAACAAGTTCCCGGTAATGTTCATCTCATTGATCGGCTTTACGGCTATGCCGTTTTCGACTAAAAATCCTTCTATTCCGAACGAGAAATCGCCTGTTGTGCTGTTACTGTTTCCTCCGTTAAATCCGGTTATCCAGATACCTTTGTCCAATGAAGCCAGCAGCTGGTCGAAATCCTTATCGCCATGATGCAAGGTAAGAATAGAAGGAGACTGAATGGTCGGTTCCATATTCAGTTTGCCGCCATAATAAGTATCAATGTAATAGTGATTCAAAATGCCGTTTTCTATGACATTGAATTTTTTAGTGGCAACGCCTTCCCCGTCAAACCAACGGGCTCCTCTACCCTTTTTAAGGTGCGGATCGTCGGTAAGTGTAATTTTATCGGAGACGATTTGTTGCCCTAATTTATCTATCAAAAAAGAAGATTTCTGCTGAATGGCGCTACCTTGTAAAGCCGAGACCAAGGGCGAAAGCAAGCGAGAAGCGGATAAATTATCCACAATCATCTTGTACACACCCGTTTTTATCTTTTTCTGACCTAATTTACGCAAAGTCCTTTCGTAAGCCTTTTTCCCCATATCCTTTTTTTGCAGGTCTTCCCAAAAAACAGCAGCGTCGTACCAGGCAGCAGACGGACGGGTATCGCCGCTTCCTCTCAGGACGGTTCCCGCCGACAAACTGAAATACGTAGATTCCGATTCACCTTCGAAACCGTTGCTGGCAATGCTATATGAAGCGGAAGCGCCATCGGAATAATCCGAAGTAACCGAGATCAAACGTTTGTCGGTTTGATAAACTTCATTTACGTTTGCTTTTAACAAAGCTAATTTTTCGTCTACCGCTATTTTTTCAATACTTGCATCGTAAGTAGCCAAACCCTTTCCGTCACCTTTGTATAAACGGGCGGGATCGGCCAATTTTCTGAATTCGTCTTTGGCCAAATAACGGGTAGTAGCGATTCCGTTGGAAATAAAATTTTCCAATTCCTTTTTATCCAATCTATTGGTTGTGAAAGATGCATACCGGCCATCCACATACAGTTGTATACTCAAGCCGTTCTCTGCCGACTGTTCCAAGCGGTCTAAGCGGGTATCACGGTATTCGAAAGTGTTATCCGTTCCGGAATAAACCGCAACACGCGCATCCGAACAACCTTTCGCTAAAGCATATTGCAAAGCCCATTGGGCCAATTCTTTATTTTCTTGCTGCATTGTAATTATACACCTCCTACTGTTAATTGTTTCACTAAAACCGACGGCAAACCTTGCGAAACCGGACAACTTTGTCCGTCTTTTCCGCAAGTCCATGCACCCTGGTCGATTTTCAGGTTATCGGCAACCATGCTAATATCAGCCAAAGCCTTAGGGCCATTTCCTATGATGTTAATATCTTTGATGGGCTGGGTTAATTTCCCGTTTTCAATCAGGTAACCGCTTTTAACGAAAAATGTAAAATCCCCTTCGCCTATTTGTACCTGCCCGTTCGTGAAATTATCCACAAAAATACCGTTTTTCACAGCGGCAATAATGTCTGCTTCCGTAGTATTTCCATTTTCCATATAGGTTGAGCGCATACGTGGAATCGGGATAAAACGGAATGATTCACGGCGTCCGTTGCCGGTAGGAGGCACACCATAAAATTTTGCGCTGATGCGATCGTGCAAATAGGAAGTAAGGACGCCTTCGGTTACAATTGCCGTTTTTTGAGCAGCGATACCTTCATCGTCAAAATTAATAGACCCTCTCTCGTTGACAATGGTGCCATCGTCGACAATGGTAATGTCTTTGTTGCAAATCAATTTACCGAGTTTATCGGAGAAAATCGAAATGTTTTTTCGGTTGAAATCGGCTTCAAAAGCATGACCAATAGCTTCGTGCAAAAGAATACCCGAACCGCCGGCGCCCATAACGACGGGCATTTCTCCGCCTTTCGGTTTCACGGCATCAAACAGTATAGCCGTTTGCTTCACAGCTTCTTGTGCTATCTCTTCTACTACTGCATCCGTCAGAAAAGAGACATCTTTCCGTGCAGACCTTGAAGAAAATCCGTTTTCTATTTTATCGCCTTGCTGCATGACGCAGTGGCCGTAGAGCCGAACCATGGGGCGAATATCGGAACAAAGCAGTCCTTCCGAATTAAAATACAAGACATAAGTAGTATTGTCATAGAGGGCTGCATTTACTTTGACAAGCCTTGCGTCCAGTTCAAATATTCGTTTGTTTATTTGCTGCAGGCAGGGAATTTTTTTTTGAATCGATTCTTCTTCCCATGAATGAATAATCGGATAATAGTTTTTAAAAACTTTTGCATCCGTTTTTACAGGTGGAACTTTCGACGGTCCGTTGGCAATACGCGAAGCCACCCTGGCTGCTTTCATCATTTCGTTCGGATTTACGTCTTCTACAAAAGCGTATCCCTGCTGGTAACCGGACACAACGCGAATTCCCACGCCATAATCAATATGGGAGCCTGCCCGGTTCACAGCGCCGTCCTGCAAAACCAAAGAATTGGAAAAAGTGTGTTCAAAAAACAAATCGGCATAATCTCCGCCCTTTTCCAAAGCGACTGCCAACACTTTTCTCAAGTCGCTTTCACTTACATTAAAATGTGCTAACATCATTGGTAAATTTTCTTTTTAATGTAGAAGGGCGAAGAAAAAATCCTTCGCCCCCTGTTTTTACCCTTTGCAGGATAATTTATTTTGCTTTAAGCTCTTGCTGTTTTTTCAGTTGTTTCCTGTTTTGAATTTCAAAAGCAATCGGAGCTGCTGTGAACAGAGAAGAGAAAGTACCAATGAATACACCAAGCAACATTGCGAATGAGAAGCTGCGAATAGCATCACCGGCAAAGATAAATATGATGATTAAGACCACAATTGTACTCATACTCGTGTTGAATGTCCTGTCCAAAGTAGAATTGAGCGCTTCATTAAACAGTTCAAATTTCGGCCGTTTCGGATAAAGATGCGTGTATTCCCGCACACGGTCGAAGATAACCACCTTGTCATTAATGGAATAACCGATAACCGTCAATACGGCGCCGATAAATGTCTGGTCCACCTCCATGGAGAAGGGAACGAAACCCCATAAGATTGAGTAGGCGCCTATAATAAAGAGGGCATCTCCCGCGAGCGCGACAATTGAGCCGACACTATACGATACATCTCTGAATCGCAATAAGATATAAAGCCCGATTGCAATTACGGATAAGAAAACAGCCCAAATAGCGCCGGTTTTGATGTCCTCGGCAATACTCGGCCCCACTTTTTGAGAACTTTGTATATAGTCGGTAATGAATTGTTCGTAGGTAACGCCTTCCTTCATAAAAGGTTTTAAGCCTTCGTATAATTTGTCGGTTACTTCAGCATCTACAGTCGGTGAATTATCTGTAATTTTATAGTTGGTGGAAACCCGTATCTGGTTGGATGAAGTAATGGTAATGACACTGGGCACGTGATCCGGGAAGAAAGGATCCAGCAGTTCTTGCGCTTCGATAGTATTCACCGGTTGGTCGAAGCGGATCGTATAGTTACGTCCTCCCGTAAAGTCGATACCTTGATTCAGTCCGCGGAATACGAAAAAAAGAATACAGATAATAACGATTGAGGAGTTGATAATATAGATTACTTTCTTATTTTTGAAGAAATTGAAAGAAGGATTTACTAAGAAATTCTTCATTAGCGGTGTGGTAAATGTCAGATTCAGCAATTTACCTTTTCCCATAAAATATTCGTAAGTAACACGTGTCAGGAACACTGCCGTAAAGAATGATATGACAATACCGATAATCAAAGTGGTAGCAAAACCACGAATAGGACCCGTACCGAAAACAAACAGGATGACACCGGTAATGATAGAGGTAAGGTTGGAGTCAAAAATTGCGGAGAAAGCTTTTCTATATCCTTCTTCCACTGCTTTTTTCAAATTTTTTCCGCCTCTGATTTCTTCTTTGATGCGTTCATAAATCAACACATTCGCATCTACCGCTATGGCCAAAGCCAACACGATACCTGCAATACCCGATAGTGTCAATACGGCATGGAACGATGCCAGTACACCCATTGTAAAGAACAAGTTAAGCAATAAAGCGCTATCGGCTACCAATCCCGGCTTCCAGCCGTACACAAATATAAGATAAGCCATTAAGAGGATAAGTGCGAACAAGAAAGAGATGAATCCCTTATCGATCGCTTCCTGTCCCAAGGAGGGGCCTATGACGTCTTCCTGTACAATGCGGGCAGGAGCTGACATTTTCCCGGATTTCAATACATTTGCCAAGTCTTTGGCGTCTTCCGGCGTAAACTGACCGGTAATATTGGAACGTCCATTGGATATTTCAACTTGCACAACAGGAGCGGAATACACATGGTTGTCCAAGACGATGGCAACAGGTTTACCGATATTTTCCTTGGTCAAACGCGCCCATTTCTTAGCTCCGTCGGAGTTCATGGTCATATTTACTTCTGCGAATTTGGAATTTTGCGAAAATTCATCGTTCGCACCGGATACGACATCCCCTTCTAAAGGCGCTTTGCCATCTCGGGTGGTTACTTTCAAGGCATACAGCGAGAAAAATTTTTCTTCTTCATCTATCGCTTTCACGCCCCATACCAATTTCAATTGACGTGGAAGCGCATCTTTTACCTGACGCATATTGAAGTATCTGTCTACCAGAGCCATATCGCGTTTGTTTACGATACCGATAACGCATCCGTCCGAAGATTGTTGCGGTGAAAGGTTTGTAAACAAAACGAAAAGCGGATAATTTTTAGTATAAGTATCCAGCATTTTATTGACGCTATCTGTTGCCTGAACTTCAGCTAATTTGCTTTCGAACTGGCTGATGGCGGAATCGCTTACCGATGCGTTTTCGTCATTGACAGCTGTTGTGTCGGCTGTACTTTCCGCTACGGTTTGGTTTTCCGCAGGCGTATTTTCGGTATTCAGGGCAACAGGCGCTACAGCCGTTTTGTCCAAAGCGTTGGCAATAGAATCCCGGATAATGGCATTTGCAGCCAGCAAGGCCTGATGAATTTCTTTTTCCTCAAATGTTTCCCAAAATTCCAGGTTGGCGCTACCTTGCAACAGCGTACGTACCCGTTCAGGTTCTTTTATACCCGGCAGTTCGATAGATATGCGTCCGTCGGTTTCCATTTTCTGGATGTTAGGCGCTACCACACCAAAGCCGTCGATACGGGTGCGAAGTACGTTGAATGAATTATCAATAGCGCTGCTTAATTCTTTTCTCAACACACTTTCTACTTGTGCATCTGTACTTTGTGGCGTAATTTTGTCTTTCAGTTCAAATGTGCTGAAGACGGCAGATAAACGTGCGCCGGGGTCTAACTTATGGTATTCTTCTGTAAATAAAGATATGTAATCTTTGTTACTGCTTGCCTGACGTTCAGTAGCATTTGCCAATGCCTGGTTGAAAATCGGGTCCGGATTATTATTCGCCAGCGATTTTAGCACATCGGCCACGCTAAGCTCCATAATCACACTCATACCGCCTTTCAGGTCAAGGCCTAAATTGATTTCCATCGTACGGCTTTTTTTCAGGCTATAACCTAACCATACCTTCGTTGTAGCCAGAGAATCAAGATAAAAATTCTCTTTTTCAGGGACTCCGCCGGAATATTCTTTTGCTTTCTCGTAATAATTATTTGTCACGAATGTAAATGACAAATAAAACATACAAACCAAGGTCAGCAATACCGCGAAGACCGTTATAAATCCTTTGTTTTGCATTTGACTTTTATTTTATTTTTGACATTAATTAGCTTAGGCTTATTTTTCAGCGTGCAAATATAGCGTTTTTTAAGCAATTGAGACCAAAAAACAGGGATAAATATTTACTATTTATATGATTATTTTGAATTTTGCCTTTAATTAACGATTTCATCAATGACATATTCAGGTCTTTCTTTCACTTCGTCGAATAAAATACCGACATATTGACCCAAAACACCAATGGTGAGCAACTGTATTCCGCCAAAGAAAATCACGACTATCATGATGGAAGTCCATCCCGATTCGGCGTTGGTATAACCGAAAATTTTACCGAACACGTACCACAAAGCCATGAATATTCCTATCAATACTGTGATAAATCCCAGACTGGTTGCCAAAAGCAAGGGCTTTTTTGAGAAATACAGCAAAGCGGTGGATGCGAATGAAATCATTTTTTTCAGCGGATATTTGGTTTCTCCGGCAAAACGCGCTTCTCGTTCGTAATAAAAAGGAACTTGCTTGAAGCCAATCCAGGAAATCAGTCCGCGTATGTATTTTCCTTTTTCTTTGAAACGGTTGAATTCCTGAATGATACGTGAATCTATCAATCGGAAGTCGCCGGTATCTAAGGGGAAATTAATTTCCGACAAACGATTGAGGAAGCGGTAAAATATTTTGGCCGACCACAATTTGAATTTACTTTCGCCTACTCTCTTTTTACGCACACAATATACCACATTCGCCTGTTCTTCCGCTTGTTTGCGTAGCAAATCCGGAATAAGTTCGGGCGGATCCTGCAAGTCGGCGTCTATAATGATGGCCAAATCGCTGTTACAATGGTGAATACCCGCTGTAACAGCTTTCTGGTGTCCGAAATTCCGGGAAAAATTGATTAGCTTTACGGACTCGTCTTTTTCGCTGATATTCCGGAGAATAGACAAAGTCCCATCTCTGCTCCCATCATTGATGAAGATGATATGGGAATCAAAATCCAGACCGGTCAATACATTTTTAATCCGGTTGTAAGTAGTTTCAATCACAGCTTCTTCGTTATAACACGGAACGATAATACTTAAAGTCTTCATATTGTATGTAAATGCTACTCTTTAAAATTATTTTTTGAATGTATAATATTTATTGAAAACAAAATTCAGTACTGTATAGAAAACAATTCCTATCAACTGACAAATATAAGCAAAATTTACGTTATATTCATGATTCAGGAGGCAAAATTGAAAGGTATTGATTTTAAGATACGTATTTAGCCCGTTAACGAGCAATAACTGAAGACCGAAACAAATCGCGAATGCGATGAGGAAGCGGTAAAAATCTACTTTCCAATTTTTATTACTCTTGAATGTCCAGGACCGGTTCCAAAGGAAACTATTCACTAAACCCACTATATAACCAATTGTATTTGAGATAGAAACAATTAACGATGACACAGATTCATCATGGTCGATTCCAAACACGACATGCATCATAAACCAAATGGTCAGAGCGGTCAGCAAAGTATTCATTACCCCCACAATTCCGTATTTGAGCGCTTGAATCAGCAATCCGTTTTGCATAGTCACAAAAATTTGGATCTTTGTAATTCCCTTTGAATATCTTCTTCCGAAAATACTTTTACATTGGTAACAATAAATCCGTTATCAATAAAATTACCATATTGGTTACATTCGGAAATAGCCTGTTCCAGCATCATTTTGATATCAATATTTATCGTGACTAAAAACAACAAAGTGAAATAGTTATTTCCAATTTTCAGATTTTCCGTAACACCTCCGTGTTTCTGTATATAATATGGAATTTCTTTTGTTATCAAATCCTGTTGATATTGTGAGAATTTTCTCAAGCGATTGGATTTAAAGAAAGCAAAAAAGCGCAATAAATCGTCTTTCCCGCCCAATCCGGTAGAAATGAAAACTTGTTTTTCGTCGGAAAATTCGGATTCCAAGGTAATTTTTGCATGGAGTAAAGACATGGTAATCCAATCGTCCTGATGATTCTCATTATAGGATTCGATAGCGCGATAAGCTTTTACATCAGCCGAAACAGCCAAATAAGCCAGTGCGTATCTTATTTCTACTAAAGAAGCAGTCGGAGAATTCAGAATTTCTATCTGTTCTTCGATATTGTTTTTAGCAGCCTTATTTCTCAGTTCTTCTGAAAAGCGAAAATATTCCATTTGTTTTTCAACGGAAATGTTGGTTTCCAGAACATGCAAATTGCCTTTTATCCTTCCCAAGGAATGCTGGAGTTCCTTAAAAGCGTCATTATCGTTTTTCATATTTGTACGTATAATTTTCTTTCCTTTTAAATAGACCGTAAATATAGAAATATATATTCACAAAAACTTGAAATAAGTCAAAAAAAGGAATAGTAAGATAAAATTTTTCCAGATGCAAGCCGGACGCTGTTCTGTTTATCACATATAGTTGTGAAAAAAAGCGGCCTAAAAAGCAAAACAAGGCTATTCCGGGCGCCCAAAAATCGGAGGTTTGCAAATATGGGTATCCGAGAAGGATACATGCAATGAAACTAATACCGAAACAGCATCTTATAAGCATTTCAAAACGCCACAAGGCATGTGGTCCGGGTTTATAGAAATCGGAGGTAATCGCACGGTCGGTTTTCCATTTTTTCCAATCGTAATGCTCATTGATACCTGCTATGACAACGCTTTTTGCAGAAAATTCGACAGCGGTATTTTTCCGGTTTGCTATTTCATTGACAAATAAATCATCTTCTCCTTGCTGCAATATCCTGTGTTTCACAAATCCTCTCTGTTCGGTAAAATGTTTTTTTGCATAGCCCAAATTTCTACCGTTTCCTGCATAAGGATGCCTGAATAAAGCCAATGAAATCATTTGTAAATTGGAGAAAAAGTAATCGTAAGCCCTGAATTTGGAAGCAATTCCTTTTCGTTTCTCCATAGCGGAGAAACCCAATACAATTGTTTTACTACGAAAATGGCGGGACATTAATGAAATCCATTTTTCACTCCTTATTTTTCCATCCGCCTCCATGAACAAAAATGTTTCATATTTAGCGGCTTTGATTCCCAGCGTCAACCCTAATTTTTTTCGGCTCACATTTCTTGTATCTTCCGGAATATGGGTAGCATACAGATTCTCATATTGTCTTTTTAACTGCATCAACGTTTCCTCATTTTCATCTGAAAGTCCGTCGGTTACCACGATGACTTCAAATTCAGGGTAATCTTGTTCCAAAATAGGAGGAAGAAGCACAGCCAAATCGTAATAATTATTTTTTATACAAATAATTACAGAAACAGGAGGTTGATAGGAAGGCAAGCGGATTTTATTTTTGGCGACGGACAATAAATAGTAATAGGGTTTTGCCAATACCACCCAATAGAATAGTAACTGAGCGATTAAACAAAACGCCAGGACGGAAAGTAATAGTATTTCTATGGTATCAAACAACATATAATTTTAGATTGAATCGGAAAAGTAAGCTTCCGGTAATTTTCGACAATTGTATTGTGATGCCATGATTTCTCCATAAGCGCCGGCCGAACGCAAGGCTATAATATCTCCGCGTTGGGTTTTATTCAATTCGATAGCTTTAGCAAAACAATCGGATGATTCACAGATAGGGCCAACCACATCGTAAATTGCCGTCGATTCTTCTGATGAAAGATTTTCTATTTTGTGGTGAGCGTCATACAAAGCAGGTCGAATCAGTTCGGTGAAACCGGCATCCAGTACTACAAATTTTTTAAAACTCCCCTCTTTCACATATAAAACTTTAGTTATCAGCGAGCCACATTGTCCCACGACGGAGCGTCCCGGTTCGAAATGAATCTGTTGTCCGGATCTTGCGGAAAAATGGGTATGGAAAATTTCAAAATATTTTTTGAAATCCGGGATAAGCCTGTCATCCGGCTGTTCATAGTCTATTCCAAAGCCCCCGCCAAAGTTGATGTTTTCGAGGGAAACGCCTCGTTTATCCAACTGTTTTTGAAGTTCGTTCACCCGCTCACAAAGTTTTATAAATGGATTCATATCGGTTAGTTGCGAACCAATATGAAAATGCAAGCCGATTAGTTTCAGCGAAAGAAGGTTTGCCAATTTATCCAAGACTTTGTCCAATTGGTCGAGGTTGATGCCGAATTTATTTTCTTGTGTACCGGTAGTAATATAATGGTGTGTATGTGCATCAATTTCCGGATTGATGCGCAAAGCCACCCGTGCGACTTTGTTTTTCTGTGCAGCCAGTTCGTTGATGACTTCCAGTTCGGGAATTGATTCCGCGTTGAAGCAGAAAATATCATTATCCAGTCCGAGATTGATTTCCCAATCGGCTTTTCCAACGCCTGCAAATACAATTTTGCTACTAAGGAAACCGGCATCCAGCGCGGCCTGTATTTCTCCGCCACTTACGCAATCCGCCCCCAGACCGGCTTCCCGGATAAGAGACAGTACCCGGTGATTGGCATTCGCCTTTACGGCATAATGAATATGGTAATCATATTTTCCTGCTTCGGCTGTGACCGTCTGCAAAGTTTTTTTGAGAACTGTCGTGTCGTAATAATAAAACGGTGTTTGTAAATTTTTAAATTTTTCTATTGGGAACATTGATTATAATTATTATTTAAACAGATTTTTACCGAGCGCTTGTAAAGCCCGGTTTTTATCTTCCGATTTAACCAAAAAAGATATGTTGTAATTGCTTCCGCCATAAGAAATCATGCGTACTTCTACGTCTTTTAAGGCATTGACGGCAATTGATTCGAACCCCAGATTACCCCAGTCCAAATCGCCTACGACACAGATGATAGACATATTTTTGTCGATGGAAACAGTTCCGTATTTTTTCAAATCGTCTGTGATTTCGGGGAGATTTCTATTGTTGTCGATTGTCACGGAAACACTTACTTCGGAAGTAGCAACCATATCAATAGCTGTCTGGTAGCTTTCGAATATCTCGAACACTTTACGTAAAAAACCATGTGCCAGCAACATACGTCCCGATTTTATTCTAATAGCCGTGATACCGTCTTTGGCTGCTACCGCTTTGATTTTACCTTTTTCCATTTCGTTGGAAATCAAGGTTCCGGGAGCATCCGGCTGTAAAGTATTCAAGAGGTGAACCGGAATATTATTTAATTTTGCCGGCAAGATGCAGGTCGGATACAGGATTCTCGCCCCGAAATAAGACAATTCGGCTGCTTCCTCAAACTGTAACTGCCTGACGGGAGATGCATTTTGTACATACCTGGGGTCATTGTTCTGCATACCATCCATATCCGTCCATATCTGAATTTCTTCGGCCCGGATGGCTGCGCCAATCAGAGAGGCGGTTAAATCGCTGCCTCCTCTTCCCAAATTGTCGGTTTCCCCATAGGCATTCCGGCAGATATAAGCCTGGGTGATATAAATCTCTGCATTGGGCGAAGCTTCCAATTGTTTCTGCAATTTTGCTTTGATATAGATAGGGTCCGGTTCTGCATTTTTATCGGTACGCATAAAATCCAGCGCCGGGAGCAAGACGGCGTTCACATTTTGCTCACGCAGCAGCAAGTACATTAGTTCCGATGAAATCAGTTCGCCTTCGGCAAGAATCACTTTCTCTTCGAACGAAGTAAACAGGTCTTTTGCACAAGACCGAATCGAATGAAAACGTTCCTTCAACAGTTCACGGGCTTGCAGCTTGTATGCTTGCGTAGCATACAGTTCGGATACAAAAGTCAAGCAGCTGTTTTCCAATTGATTAATAATTTCATTCGCTGCGTCGGAATTTTTTTTATAAAGGTAGTCGGAAATTTCAAGTAGCGCATCAGTCATACCGGATATGGCGGAGATAACAATTATATTCCCCTTTGCTTCCCGAATAAGAGCGGCCACTTTATTCATTTTCACTGCGGAGCCGATAGATGACCCGGCAAATTTTAGGACTTTCATACGTACATAAATTTTATGCAAAGATAATCACTTGAAACCAAATATCCGCTATTAATCTTTAAAATTTATAAATCCCAATCCATCAATCTGCCATTTTCGCACTTTTTCACTTTACCGGGAAAAATCTGTACCCAATTGTAGTTATGCGTTGTCATGATGACTGCGGTACCGTTTTCGCTGATGTCCTGTAATAGTTGGACAATCAGGCTGCCGGTTTCCGGGTCTAAGTTGCCGGTAGGCTCATCGGCTAAAATCAGTTCGGGAGAATTGAGCAAAGCCCTGGCTATTACGATGCGCTGTTGCTCTCCGCCCGATAGTTCGTGTGGAAATTTATACCCCTTATTGGCCATGCCGACTTGTATCAGCACCTCTTTGATTCGTTCTTCGATGGCGGTTTTGTCTTTCCACCCGGTGGCTTTCAAGACAAACTGCAGGTTTTTATCAACCGAACGATCGGTCAGCAACTGAAAATCCTGAAAGACGATACCCACTTTCCGACGTAGAAAAGGAATTTGTTTCCTTTTCATCTTGGTAAGGTCATAATCAAAGACACGCGCTGATCCTTTTTTGACCGGCATTTCGCCATATAAAGTTTTCAATAAAGAACTTTTGCCGGAGCCAACTCTCCCTGTTATATAAAGGAATTCACCCTTACTTTGTTCAAAATTCACGTCTTTCAGAATTATATTCTCATCCCGGCTGATTTCAACACCCTCGTAACTAATTAGTATTCCCATAATTATATACTATTATAAACAATTGAATTGTGAATGAAACAAATTTTTCTGCGTAATCTCTCGTTTATTCGAAAAAATACGCATACAAAGGTAATCAATTTTAAAAAAGAAACAAAACGATGTTGGGGCAGGGCAGGGTCAACGCATTAAAACTTATACGCTACGCCCACCGACAGGAGCAGCCTGCCCCAATTGTCGTGGATTTTTCACCCGCCTTTTTTCCCTCAGATTTTTCTTTTTTTTTCAACAAAATAAGAAAATATTTATTTTTTCAACAAAAAATTAAAAAAACATTACCAAAATCTATATTTTTTTTATACCTTTGTGTAATTGTTGCAATCTTAACAAATTATTTCCTATGAAAACCATTTGTTTTTATTTTCAAATTCATCAGCCGTTTCGTTTAAAACGGTACCGTTTTTTTGATATAGGGAGTGACCACTATTATTATGATGATTTCTCGAATGAAGATATCATCAGGGGAATAGCCGGGAGAACCTATCTTAAGGCAAATGCCTTAATGTTGGACTTACTTAAGGAGTACAAAGGTAAGTTCAAGTTTGCTTTGTCCGTTTCCGGAATAGCTTTAGACCAATTGGAAGTTTATGTGCCGGAAGCGATAGAAGGTCTGAAAGAATTGGCCAAGACCGGTTGTGTCGAATTTTTAGCGGAAACGTATAATCATTCCCTGGCATCTCTGAACGACCCTGAAGAATTCAAAAATCAGGTTAAAGCGCACACAGAGAAAATTCACCTTTTGTTTGGCCAAACGCCCAAAGTTTTCCGAAATACCGAACTGATGTTCTCGGACGATATTGCGCAAATGGTTTACGAAATGGGCTATAAAATCATGATGGTAGAAGGAGCAAAGCATGTTTTAGGATGGAAAAGTCCCAACTATCTATATGCATCCTCGGCTTGTCCCAAACTGAAACTGTTGGTCAGGAACATGAAATATAGTGATGATATCGCTTTCCGTTTTTCCAATTACGATTGGAGCGAATACCCTTTGGTTTCGGACAAATTGGTCAATTGGATAACGTCCGCACCGGACTCCGAACAATTGTTCAATATATGGATGAATTATGAAGTGCTCGGAAGTCTGCAAACGGCTGAAACCGGTATTTTTGAATTTTTCAAAGCCATACCACGTATTGCTTTCTCTAAAAGTATCGGCTTTTCCATCCCTTCCGAAGTGGCAAATATTATGAAATCTGTAGGAGAATTGGCTGTTCCATACCCCTGCTCATGGGCGGGAGAGGAAAAAGATGCTTCCCCTTGGTTGGGCAATATCCTTCAGCAAGAAGCCATTTCAAAGCTATACAGTATCGGCGAACGGGTGCGAATGGTGAGCGACCGCCGCATTCGACAAGACTGGAACTATTTGCAAGCCAGCGACCATTTCAATTTTATGAGCACTAAACTTTTTCCGGGTCCCAGCGTATATAGCCCTTACGAAAACGCTTACGATGCTTTTAACAATTACATGAATGTATTGAGTGATTTTATCAACCGGGTAGAAGGGCAGTTCCCTGCTAATATTGAGAATGAAGAATTAAATGCACTATTGACCACAATTCTCAATCAGGAAGACGAAATCAAGAAATTGAAAAAAGAGCTTGAACTGGAAAAAACTTTGGTAGCGGCTGAAAAGGAACGGGCTATAACGAAAAGGAAGAAAATCATCGCCAACTAAGGGGCTGTTATTGCTTAACAGTCCCTTAGTTAAACTTTACTGATTTTCATCGCTTTAATGATAGCATCCGAAAAACCGTTTGCCTCTAATTCATTCAAGCCTTTGATGGTTATTCCTCCGGGGGTAGTTACTTTATCTATCTCCGTTTCAGGATTTTGACCGGTAGCTTTCAGTAACTCGGCAGCGCCCAGCATGGTGTTTACAACCATGTCCTGCGCCTCTTTGGGATAAAATCCCATTTCGACCCCGGCCAGCATGGCCGCGCGTACATAACGAAACAAATAGGCGATTCCACAGGACGTCAACGCCGTACCGGCGGCGATTTTGCTTTCGTCTAACAGGATGGCATTGCCTAACTCGTTGAATATCTTCAATAACAGCTCCTCCTGCTCGGAAGAAGCGTTATGAGAGGCTATTAGCGTCATGCTCTGCCTCACGGCAACAGCTGTGTTCGGAATAATCCGGAAAATAGTCGGAAGTGTAAATTCATCCGTCCGCTTGGCCAAATATTTTTCAATGGATTCTACCGTCACTCCCGCGGCAATGGAAACCAAAATCTGTTTGCCATAATCCATCTGGAACTTGATGTCATCTATTACATCACTGATTAACCATGGCTTCACAGCCAACAGGATAATATCCGAATCACAGATACCGTTGTAATTTCTCAAAACGGTATTCAAAGCCGGATTGATTTTTTTCAGCGCCTCTAAAGGCTCCGTATGGATATCCGAAACGGTGATATCTTCCGGTTTGAAAATACTGCCCTGCAATAAGCCGCGAACAATGGCGCTTCCCATGTTGCCGCCTCCAATAATCGTTAACTTCATACTATTACTTTTTTAAATCGTTTCAAAAATTCGTCGACCTCTTCCTTGCTTACACAAAGCGGCGGCAACAAACGGAATACGTGGGCGCCGGTTACGCCGGTAAACACCTTTTCTTCCGCCAATAATCTGTCTCGCATCGGTTTAATCGGCTCTTCAAACTCCAGACCAATCATCAATCCGTAGCCGCGCACTTCTTTTATTCGGGGTATATTTTTCAATTCCGTCATGAGATAAGCGCCGACTTCGGCTGCATTTTCAATCAGGTTTTCTTCCCGGATAACATCTATCACCGCATTGGCTGCCGCACACGCCAAATGATTCCCACCAAAAGTAGTGCCTAATTGTCCGGAAACCGCTTTGAACTTCGGTGCAATCAAAACGCCGGACACCGGAAACCCATTCCCCATACCTTTCGCAATGCTGATAATATCCGGCCGGATACCGGCATACTGGTGTGCAAAAAATTTACCAGAACGGCCGTAACCGGACTGTATCTCATCCAATATCAAAACGGTATCCGTTTCGTCGCAGACTTTACGCAATTCCTGCAAAAATCCCGGCGCCGGAACCTGTATTCCTCCGATTCCCTGTATCCCTTCTACAATAAGGCTTGAAATCTCGTTTTGTTGCAAGACTTCACGAACTACCGCTATATCATTGAAAGGCAGGAAATTTACTTGCAAGCCCTCATTGATGGGCGCCAAGTATGCAGGGATGTCCGTTACTTTCACCGCTGCAAAGGTTCTTCCATGGAAAGCATGCCGGAAAGCGACTATTTTCTTCCTGCCATTGTAGAATGAAGCTAATTTCAAAGCGTTTTCGTTGGCTTCCGCTCCCGAATTAACCATGAAGAGTGAATAATCGTCATAACCCGAAAGTTGGCCGAGTTTTTCTGCATATTCATCCTGCAAGGAATTAAGTACGGAATTGGAGTAAAATCCAATCTTATTCACCTGATTTGTAATTGCTTCCACATATTTCGGATGGGAATGTCCGATGGAAATAACAGCATGGCCGCCGTAAAAATCCAGGTATTCCGTACCTTCTTTGTCGTATATTTTGCAACCTTTTGCGCTGACCGGTTCAATCTGCCAGCGTGGATATACATCGAATAGTTTCATACGTATTTTTTTATAATTATTCAAAAACCACTTGGTTTCAATCTCAATCCGGCTTTTTCGTCTAAACCGAACATCAGGTTGAAATTTTGTACCGCTTGGCCGGATGCACCTTTCAAAAGATTATCTATGACCGAAATAACCAGCAATTTACCGCTGTGTTTTTCTAAATACAAGATACATTTATTGGTATTGACAGCTTGTTTCATGTCCGGATTTTTACCGGAAAGAAAGGTAAAAGCGGCATCTTTGTAATAATCTTCATACAACTGCCTTGCGTCTTCCGCTTTTAAATCACATTCCGTATAGGCCGTCGCAAAAATGCCCCGAGTGAAATTTCCTCTCACCGGAATAAAATGAATCGCGTGCGACAAGCCGGATTGCAGTTGCACCAAAGATTCCGTTATTTCTTGTAGATGTTGGTGTTCGAAAGGTTTGTAAATCGAAACATTGCCTTCGCGCCAACTAAAATGCGTCGTTGCACCGGGTTTCACGCCGGCGCCGGTAGAACCGGTGATTGCATTCACATGTATATCGCCTTTTATCAATCCGTTTGCTGCCAAAGGCAACAAAGCCAACTGGATAGCTGTTGCAAAACATCCGGGATTGGCTACATGCATCGCTTTTTGTATTGCCGCTTTGTTCAATTCCGGCAAGCCGTAAATGAAATCTCCTGCGGAACCCTTATGCCGAAAATCAGTTGATAAGTCAATGATTTTCAATCGTTTGGGAATAGTGTGGGATTCCAGAAACTTACGGCTGTCGCCATGTGCCGAGCAAAGAAACAAGGCATCTACCGCATCCAAAGGAAGCGCATCGGAAAATACGCAGTCGGTTTCTCCGATAAGTCCCCCGTGCACATCGGTAATTTTGTTTCCCGCATTGCTTGAACTATGGACAAAACAAACCTCCACTGCCGGATGATTGATGAGCAAACGAAGCAATTCTCCAGCCGTATATCCTGCGCCGCCTATAATTCCCGTTTTAATTTTTGACCTCTCCCCACAAGAAGAAGCAAGCGCAGAATTTTCGTGTTTGTCAATGTTTATTAACATATCTGTTTTATGTGTTTTTTAAACTCAAAATGGAATCGAATGTTACTGCAAAGGTAATGTTTTTTCTTAATATAATGGGGAGAATTATGAAACAGGTGCATTTCAAATAGATGCAAGATAATTTTCCCACAAAGCGCCTACATCCTGCCTGATGGCAAGTGGCTTGAAATTACCTATGATTGCATTGCGTATTCCGTTATCGAAGAAATACCATTTTCCGGCTTTCTTTACTTCTTTACGTAGATTGCGGGAATAAGCGCCTAAACGATACACAACAAACACTTTAGATAAAAGGTCAAGATATTTTTCAACCGTATTTTTACTCGTCCCAAGTTGTTGTCCTAACTCCTCATAAGAAACTTCACTACCCATCTGGAAAGCGATTAATCGCAAGAGTTCTTTCATTTTGCTCGAATTTTTAAGCCCGTCAATGCTTAGGATGTCCTTTGATTACTTCCATAAAACTTGCAATTAGTCGGACAAAGGTAATAATAATTCTTTACATTGACGATTTTAAAGAAAAAAGAAATGACATGCACTTGCTATTTAGTTTTTAGTTTTTACTATTTAGTTTCTTTCCCTGTACAGCAGAATAAATTTTATCGGTATAGAGGTAATTTTCGTAAAGCCTTTCGCATCTTCCGGCGTCCAGGCCTTGTTAATTTCGCCATATTCGCCAAAGTCTGTTCGGATTTCAGGGTTTCCTTACCGTCGATGCTGGTTCCCCAAAGCCCTTTATTGATGGAATATTCTATTTTGGTAAAATCGGCTTCGTAACCGTGGGGGGGGAAGTAAAAGTCCATTGGGCGTTTTATATCGAAGACTTTCTATTAAAAAAGGTCCCAAAACAGCCAATAAAGCGGTTGCCCGGAAATTGGCGACATTATTTTATACGCTAATAAAAAATCACCAATCGTATGATAAAACAAGATTCGCAAAACAAAAGCTAAAACAAGAAGAATGGGAGATTGCCAAACTCAAAAAAATAGCCAAAAAATTAGGTTACTCAATTGAAAAAATGCCCTAATTATAAGTAGGTTATAAATACTTCATTGTAACCAATAATTGACTTGGCAAAATAATTTGTTTTGTTATGAATACACCCCGTCACCCTCTTTGTCGCAAGGCTTCGAAAGTGATGACAGCTGTAGAAACCGAAACATTCAGGGAATCTATTTTTCCCCGCATCGGGATTTTTATCCGTTCATCGGCTTTTTCTATCCAGAAATCGGTAAGTCCTTCGGCTTCTGTTCCCATGATGATGGCGGAAGGTCCGGTGAAATCGGTTTCATGGTACCATTTTGAAGCTTTTAGTTCGGCGGCAAAAGTTTTTATTTGTTTTACTTTCAGCAAATCGGCCGTTTCCTGATTTGTTGCAACTGCTATGGGTACCGTGAAAATACAACCTACGCTTGAGCGGATGATGTTGGGGTTATAAATATCCGTCAGCGGGTCGCAAATAATCACGGCATCTGCTTTTGCCGCATCTGCCGTGCGGAGGACGGCGCCCAGATTTCCCGGTTTTTCGACCGCTTCCAAAATAATTACAAATGGATTTTCCGGCAAATTCAGTTCGGACAAAGCATGTGATTTCGGTTTGGCCAAAGCCAGGATACCATCCGAACCTTCCCTGTAAGCCAATTTTTGAAAAACAGCTTCGGAGACTTCAACTAAAATCTCCGGACGAACCGTTTGTATGCTATCCGGGTAATCGGTTTTGGTAAATAAATCGGGACAAATAAATACCGTGTCCAATACATACAGACCGGCTATGGCCAGACTCAATTCACGGGCGCCTTCAATAACAAACAGGTTCTGTTCCTTTCTTTCTTTCGATTTGGAGCTTAATTTCTGTGTGTTTTTTATCCGGTTGTTTTGCGTACTGGTAATTTTCTCCATGCTATCACTTCAGGAATTTTTCGACTTCTTTTCCTCTCTGCTTTTAATCATTACAACGTATAATTGCAAAAAGGCGGAGACCAACAGAAAGACAAACCATTCGTTTTTTTCTTTGAACATCAGGAAAGAAGAAACAGGGAGCAGAATCGCTGCAATGGCCTGTTGGATATTCAGCCGTTTCAGTCGTAAATTATCGCCTCTGTAGGGGTTGGATAAATAGGCGACTGCAATGACTGCACCTGAAACCGCATACACATAATATAGCACGTTTCGGGGTACAATAGCATCGCCGGTGATATACAAACTTGCCGAAACCAATAGCAGTATCGCGCAAAGATAGAATATACAATCCTTGAATCCGGAATACATCATTCAACAATTAAGAATAATTCCTCATTGGGTCGGGTCATGTTGTACTGTTCCCGCGCAAATTTTTCCAAACCCTCATTGTCGCTCTGTATCGCATTCAGTTTTTCAAGATTGCGTTCCCTTTCAGCGGAAACGGATTCAATTTCTTTTTCCAACTGACTGATTTGACGGTTGTAAGAAATTATATCCAAAATAGTATTGTCTCCGATAAAAAAAGACACGATAACGAAAATAATCACGGTCAACCAATATTTATTCAACTTGCGACCGCATTTTTTAATGAAATCAATTACATTTCCCATAAAAAACATTTGGTGCAAAGGTAATAAAAATTGGAGAAAATGATTACCTTTGTATAAAATATTTTTGAATGGATAATTATATTGTTTCAGCGAGAAAATACCGTCCGGCTACTTTTCATACGGTAGTGGGGCAAAGTGCATTGACAACTACTTTGAAAAATGCCATTGCCAATAATAAATTGGCGCATGCCTATTTGTTTTGCGGACCAAGGGGCGTAGGGAAAACAACTTGTGCACGTATTTTTGCCAAAACCATCAATTGTTTGTATCCTGCTGCCGATGGAGAAGCCTGCAACGAATGTGAGTCATGCCGCTCATTTGATGAAAATCGTTCATTGAATATTCACGAATTGGATGCGGCATCGAACAACTCGGTCGATGATATCCGGATTTTAACCGAACAGGTGCGCATTCCGCCTCAATTGGGGAAATACAAGGTTTATATTATTGATGAAGTGCACATGCTTTCAACGCAGGCCTTCAATGCTTTTCTGAAAACTTTGGAAGAGCCTCCGCATCATGCTATTTTTATCTTGGCAACGACCGAGAAACATAAAATTTTGGCGACCATACTTTCGCGTTGCCAGATATATGATTTCAACCGTATAAACATCAACGACATTGTCGATTATCTGCAATATGTCGCTACGCAGGAAAATGTAAACGCCGAGCGGGAAGCGCTGAATACCATTGCCCAAAAAGCCGACGGAGGCATGCGCGACGCCTTGTCTATTTTTGACCAGGTCGTTAGCTTCTCTCAAGGTAATCTGACCTATAAAACGGTGATAGATAATCTCAATGTTTTGGATTATGATTATTATTTTCGTTTGACGGATGCAGCTCAATCCCATCTGGTAAGTCGTAACCTGTTGTTGTTGAATGAAATTTTGAGTAAAGGTTTTGACGGACAACAAATCCTTAGCGGTTTGGCGCTTTTTTTCCGGGACTTGCTGGTTTGCAAAGACCCGCAGACAATCGTCTTATTTGAGATGGGAGAAACGGTCAAAGCGAAATATCTTGAATTAGCGGCTCGTTGCGACATCAAATTTTTATACAAAGCCATTGAATTGACTAACGAAACGGATTTGAATTACCGGTTCAGCAGAAATAAACGGCTTGCCATTGAGCTGCTTTTGATACGTCTTTGTCAATTGAATACGCCTCAAGCGGAGGATGATAAAAAAAAAAACTGATTGAGCCGATTACTGAACTTGTCGCTTCATCCCCCAATAAAAATCAAGAGATACCGGTACACAATTCTGTGTCGGTAGTGGAAGAAGCGCCCCGAAAATCGGAATTACCGGGGAAATCGGTTGTCCGTTTTAGCCTGAAAGATTTAGATGCCCGAAGTTCCATTAGTGAAAAAAATAAAGGCTTACCGGAAGATAAGCCTGTTCTGAATGCAAATTTTACCAAAGAAGCATTATACGAAGCATGGGTAAAATACGCAGATGCCATTGATAACGTACATTTAAAAAGTACTATGCACTATATCCGGCCGGAACTAAAAGAAAATCATCATGTGGAGATTGCCGTGCTGAATCCGGAACAAGACCATTTGTTTAAGGAGAAAGGAAATGAAATAAAACATTTTCTTTCCGAACAACTCAAAAATAATCAAATCGTATTGTCCATTACAATCAAAGAAAACGATTCGGATACATTGCCGTTCACAGACAAGGAAAAGTACCGGTATATGGCGGATAAGAATCCTAATCTTTACAAATTAACAAAAGAATTTAATCTGCGATTAGACTAAAACTTTGTTCAATGCACCCACTTTCCGCAGGCATTTCTCTATTTTATGCATGGCAAAATCCAACTGTTCGAAAGTGTGAGTGGCCATGAGAGAGAAACGAATCAAGGTGTCGCTTGGTGAAACAGCAGGAGCTACCACCGGATTTACAAAGACGCCTTGTTCGAACAATTCTTTGATAACCCAGAAAGTTTTATCATTGTCTCTTATAAATAAAGGTATAATGGGTGTAGCAGTATGTCCGATTTCGCAGCCCATCTCGCGGAAGCCTTTCAAGGCATAATTCGTCAATTTCCACAGGTGTTCAATTCTTTCCGGTTCGCTCACCATAATATCGAATGCGGCGCTGGCGGCGGCAGTAGCAGCCGGTGTATTGCTGGCGCTAAACATATAAGAGCGGGCATTGTGGCGTAAATAATTGATTATATCATCGGTAGATGCAATAAAACCGCCAATGGAAGCTAAAGATTTGCTAAATGTACCCATCACCAGGTCGATGTCAGGCAAGAGCCTGAACTCATCGCATACACCTCTGCCTTGTCGGCCGAGAATACCCAATCCATGCGCTTCGTCCACCATTATATTGGCGTTATATTCTTTTGCCAACCGCACAATTTCAGGCAGATTGACAATATCTCCTTCCATACTGAAAACGCCGTCCACCACAATTAATTTGATTTTTCTCGGATCGCATTTTTGCAATTGCAATTCCAAAGAATGCATATTATTGTGTTTGAACTTGAATTTTTGCGAGAAAGATAGACGATGGCCTTCAATAATAGATGCGTGGTCTAATTCATCCCAAAGAATATAATCTTCACGTCCTGTGAGGCAAGAAACGACTCCTAAATTGACCTGAAAACCGGTTGAAAAAATAATAGCATCGTCTTTTCCTAAAAATTTGGCTATTTTCTTTTCCAACTCAAGATGTATGTCTAATGTTCCGTTTAGAAAGCGGCTTCCCGCCATTCCGGTTCCATATTTTTTTGTTGCTGCAATAGCAGCTTCTTTCACCTTAGGGTGATTTGTTAGACCCAAATAGGAATTAGAACCAAACATTAGCACTTTTTTTCCATTAATAACTACTTCAGTGTCCTGATCGCTTTCAATCACCCTGAAATATGGGTATAGGCCCATTGCTTTCACCTTTTGAGGCTCATCGTATTTACTCAGTTTTTCAACAAGTAGGTTCATAAATTAATACATGAACAAATTAATAATAATATCAAAACATCTCATTATTACTGCTTTACTTATCTTTTTCAAGAGTGTTGAGCGTAAAGCAGGCTGCAAAGATAAGCATATTTTCCAAACAACAATCTTTTTTTAACAAAAAAGGTTCAGATTTATTTTGTTAAATTTTTTTTTTTGTAAAAAATAAAAAAAAAGTGGATATGTTGCATAACATAAAAAATAAATGTATATCTTTGCACCGAGTTTCCATGATGGAAATGAGAATTTATTACAAAAAACGTTTTAATTATCAAAAAAATGAGAAAGTTAGTTTTATTTGCAGCATTTGTCGCTTTGGTTGGTTTCAGTGCATGTTCCAACAAAGCAAAAGAAGAAGCTCCGGAAGCTCCGGTAGAACAAGTTGTTGAAGAACCGGTAGTAGAAGAAGTTATTACTTTGGACGCAGATTCAGTAGCTATCGCTCCGGAAGAAGTTCCTGCTCCGTAAGTGTAACGAACAAAAATCGAAAAAAGCTGTTCTTTTTAGGGCAGCTTTTTTTGTTTGTTTAAAAAAAGTTCGTATCTTTGCAGGCCGATTATTATCCGAAAAAATGTAAGTATTTGATTTTGACCTTTTTATTCCAAATATTTTTATAGTCGAAAAGGAAATGAATCAAAAGGATAGATTATTAACAAATAAAATTTTAAGCAGTGGATACTTTAAGTTATAAGACCATTTCTGCAAATAGTGCAACAGTTAACAAAGAATGGGTCGTTGTCGATGCAGACGGACAGCATTTAGGCCGTATCGCTTCGAAGGTAGCAAAGCTTCTGAGAGGGAAATACAAACCCAATTTCACCCCTCATGTAGATTGTGGTGATAATGTAATCATTATCAATGCGGAGAAAGTTGTCTTAACCGGCAATAAATGGACCGATCGCATTTATTTTTCTTACACGGGCTATCCCGGCGGTCAAAGGGAAAATACGCCTGCCGGTCTGATGAAAAAAGGTAGTGATCGTTTGTTCAGGAAAGTGGTGAAAGGGATGCTCCCCAAGAATCGTTTGGGTGCAAAACTTCTTACCAATTTGTATGTGTACGATGGGCAAGCGCATAAACATGCAGCGCAACAGCCGAAGTCAATTGATATTAATTCACTTAAATAATTACAATGGAAGTAGTAAATGCATTAGGAAGACGTAAAGCAGCTATCGCACGTGTTTACGTCAAAGAAGGTTCGGGAAAAATTCTGATCAACAAGCGTGATCTTGAGACCTATTTCCCTTCTACCCTGCTTCAGTATGTGGTAAAACAACCCCTGAATAAATTAGGTGTTGCAGAACAATACGACATTACGGTTAATTTGCAAGGAGGTGGTTACAAAGGTCAATCGGAAGCTGCACGTTTGGGTATTGCCCGCGCTTTGGTGAAAATCAATCCGGAAGACAAACCCAGCTTGAGAGCAGAAGGTTTCATGACCCGCGACCCGCGCGAAGTAGAAAGGAAAAAACCGGGAAGACCCAAAGCAAGAAAGAGATTCCAATTCTCAAAACGCTAATTTAAACTAAAAGATAAAAACTAAAAACTAAAAAATAGCCTCGAAGCTTGCTTTAACTTTTAGTTTATAGTTTTTAGTTATTTTAATCGTTTAGTATCTAAACCGTTTAGGACTTGTTCTGCAAGCTGATTGTCGAATGACTACTTAGCGGTTGATTAAACAAAGAATGTAAACAAATTTAAAAAAATTAATCATGTCAAGAGTAAATTTTGATCAATTATTAGAAGCCGGTTCACATTTCGGACATTTGAAAAGAAAGTGGAATCCGGCAATGGCTCCTTATATTTTTATGGAACGTAATGGTATCCATATTATAGACCTGCACAAAACGGTCGTTAAGGTTGATGAAGCAGCAGCAGCGCTGAAGCAAATAGCCAAGTCAGGTAAAAAAATATTGTTTGTAGCTACCAAGAAACAAGCAAAACAAATCGTTGCGGACAAAGCAACGTCCGTTGATATGCCTTATGTCACTGAACGTTGGCCGGGAGGAATGTTGACAAACTTCCCTACTATCCGTAAAGCTGTAAAAAAAATGACAACGATTGATAAAATGGCCAAAGACGGGACATTCGATCAGTTATCAAAAAGAGAAAAATTGCAAATAACACGTCAACGCGCCAAATTGGAAAAAAACTTGGGTTCTATCGCAGATTTGAACCGTTTGCCGTCGGCATTGTTTGTTATAGACGTAATGAAAGAACACATTGCAGTGGCAGAAGCCAATCGATTAAGCATTCCTGTTTTTGCAATGGTGGATACCAATTCCAATCCTACTGATATTGATTTTGTAATTCCGGCAAATGATGATGCAACCAAATCAATTGAAGTGATTATGAATGCGCTTTGCGTAGCCATCACGGAAGGTTTGGAAGAGCGCAATGTCGAAAAAATAGACGCATCTTCTTCTGCTGCTGAAGTAGAGGAGCAACCCGTAGCACGCAGGGAAAGAAGAGCGAAAGCCGTGAAAAAAAGCGTTATCGCGAAAGATGATGGAGATGCACTTAATGCAAATATTGCAAGTAAATTTGTAAAAGAAGAAGATTAATTAAAATAGTAAAATTATGGCAGTTACAATGGCAGATATTACGCATTTGCGTAAAATGACCGGTGCAGGTATGATGGACTGTAAAAATGCACTTAATGAAGCTGAAGGCGATTTCGATAAAGCAATAGAAATAATCCGCAAAAAAGGGCAGGCTGTCGCCGCAAAACGCGAAGACAGGGAAGCATCCGAAGGTTGTGTGTTAGCCGCAACTAATGGCGATTTCGCTGCAATCGTTGCAGTAAAATGTGAAACCGATTTTGTAGCGAAAGGTCCGGATTTTATCGGATTGACTAAAAATATATTGAATGTGGCTTTGGAAAAGAAACCGGCCACAGTCGAAGCCTTGCTGGCGACATTAATTGACGGACGACCTGTTTCGGAATTGATCACAGACCGCATCGGTGTGACCGGGGAAAAAATGGAATTAGGCGCTTATCAACAATTGACAGCTCCTACTACCGTTGCTTATATCCATCCGGGAAACAAACTGGCGACAATAGCCGGATTTAATCTGAAAGACGTTGATACGCAAGTTGCAAAGGACGTAGCTATGCAGATTGCAGCTATGAATCCGGTGAGCGTTGATACGGATACGGTTCCGCCGGAAATTGCTGAGCGGGAAAAGAAAATTGCTCGCGAAAAAGCAATCGAACAAGGGAAACCTGAAAATATCTTAGACCGGATTGCAGAAGGCGCTTTAACAAAGTATTACAAAGAATATACTTTGTTGTCGCAAGATTTTGTGAAAGATTCCAAGATAACCATCAGCGAATATCTAAAGAAACAGAATAAGGATTTAACGGTTACCTCATTCAATAGAGTTAATCTGAATGTAGAATAGAATTTATCCTTTTCTTTTTTTGAGGCTGCTTCCTTAGGAAGTGGCCTTTTTTGTGCGAAATTTCGAAAAGTAGAAAATAAATATGATAAATAAGAAACCAAAACTGATTTTACGAATCAAATACAAATAAAAAAAATATATGTATATTCAATTATGACAAATCTCAGGCATATTTTAATCATTTGTATGTTTTTTTATGTAAAAAAAAAAAAAGTGTCTATTATGATTAAAAAAATAAACCATAAATGAGATATTATGGTATTTAGGAAAAACTATATTTTAATATTCTGATTTTGACAAAGATACTACTACCTATTTGCATTATTTATGCCGTTAAAAGAGTAATTTTGCAGTGCTTAAGCGGATATATATAACTTTTTAAGCAAAAATAATAATAAAAAGACAATAAATATAAATAAGCACTCAGGTAACGAAAGGATGAATAAACAACTAAACGAGTTATTAATTACAACAATTTTAAAAAATGTTCCTCGAAGCATAAAACCGGTTAACTATTTAACGGATATTCTGGGAATCAGTAGAGAATCAGCCTATAGAAGGATGAGAAGTGAGAAGTTTTTCTCGTTTGATGAAATCGCAGAATTATCGCTTAAATTAGATTTTTCTGTAGATGAAGTAATCAGAGGGAATGTGGAAGACAAAATTTTTTCAGAACTACAAATAACTATGTTGTCAAGTCCGGAAGAAAATTTCCGGACTATGATGATAGCGTATTACAAGTGGGTAGAGGAAATTACTCAAGTCAAAAGTGCGGTGATTATTTCTGTGAATAGCCTTGAGTCGATATTCGCGACTCAATTTGAGGCTTTGTCCAGATTTCTTTATTTCAGATGGATGCATCGATCGCATAAAACGACGATTAACAGTAGTTTATCGGCTATTGTTCTTCCGCCTGAAATGGTCGAAATTCAGAAAAAGATTAATTCCCGGATCAGTCTGATCAATGAAATTACTGTTATTCTAAACCGGGATGTAATTTTGAATTTAATCAGAGAGATTCAATATTATTATAGTCGTAAATTGATTTCGGAAGAAGAAGTAATGCTTCTGAAGAATGATTTGACGGAATATGTAAATCTTTTTGAAAAAATGATGCAGAAAGGGGCAAATGAACTCGGTCCCAAATACTATTTTTATCTTTCTCTCTTGGATATAGAGTCGAATAGTATTTGTGCCCGGTTTAACGAAAAAATGGTATCTCAATATTGGATTTCAGCAATGAAATCAGTCATAATTACAGACCAGAATATTTGCAAGATACAACAATATTGGCTTGAATCGCTGAAAAAATATTCTGTTTTGATTACACAATCGAATGAGATATTACAAGCGCTATTTTTAAATAAACAACGAGAATATATCGAAAATATAACAAATGATTTATTATATATATGACTAATTTTAGAAAAATAATTGTAGAAAAACTTTTAGAAAAAATTCCGCCTCATATCAAGCCGATTAACTACTTGATGGAGGTGCTTGATATCAGCAAAGAGTCTATGTATCGCAGGCTTAGAGGTGATATTTCTTTCACATTGGAAGAGATGACCAAATTATCGGTTGAATTGAAATTTTCTTTAGATGAATTGGTAAGAACGGGTAAAGAAGGCCATACTTTTTTTAATTTATCTTCCATGTCATTCGAAAATCCTTCCGATGCTTTCCATACGATGCTTCACATGCATTATCAATGCTTGGAGAATATTATCAATGGCGAAAATCCAGAGTCGTTTATTACGGTAAATAATATTCAGCCGATATTTACTGTGCATTTTGACCAGTTATTCCGTTTCCTGTATTACCGTTGGATGCATCAAAGTCAGGAAGCATCACTGAAATACCATTATTCCGATATTGAAGTTCCGAAAGAAACTGCTTTTTTACAGCAACAATTGAAAGGTATTTCCCGGAAGATAAAGAATGCAACTTTTATTTTCAACGCGAATATTTTTGAAAACTTAATGCAGGAAATTCATTATTATTATAAGCGAAAACTGATAGACGAAGAAACGCTCCAAATGCTCAAAAAAGAGATGTTGGATTTTGTGAATTTGGGAGAGGAAACCGCAAGAACGGGTAGTTTGGATCCGGGAACAAAAATTAATTTCTATTTATCCCACTTTAACATAGAAACGAATAGTTATTATCACACGTATAATAATAAATCCGACTCTTGCTTCTTTTTGTGTTCCATTGAACCGGTCATAACCTCTGATTCCCGTATCTGTGTTAAACATAGGAAAAAACTATCTTCCCTGAAAAAGTATTCATCACTGATTTCACAATCCAATGAGATTCTTCAGGCAAGATACTTCAACCAACAACGTGCTTATATTGAGAATATAAACAATATGCCTCCGAAATTTTTATAAACCGTAGACAAGGATGTGCCTTGCAGTAAATTCAACTAATAATGATATAGTTCACTGGTTATATCTTCAATGAATTCTTTTTGCTTTGTAATGAATTCTGCTTGAAGTATTTCATTCGACAGTGTAATCAAAACTGAAAACTTTTTTAGTGACTCTACCCATTTTTTTTGCATGTAACAAATTTCCTGGTTATAGACAGCTATTACATTGACAGGGTATAACCAATAAAGAGAAGCAATGTTATTGTCTGAAATAGAACAATTTGTATTGGTTTCAACGTCTAAGAGAGAAAGATAAAAATTGCAAACGGATCCGTAATCGTTCGTTCCCCTTTGCATCATAATCTCTATCTTTTTTAGCAGGCTTATCAACTCTTCTTTCAATATCAGCGCTTCTTCCTCTGTTATGAGCTTTCGGTTATAGTAATATTGAATCTCCCTGACAGTCGTTAAAAATATTTCTCGGTCAATAATACAATTGAGGTTATCCAAATTCTTTTTTTTGGTTATAAAATTTTTACGCAATTCCATAATGTTATAGGGAATCACCGTATCGGAAAAAAGATGATTCAACGATACATTGCTGGTCTGGTGTATCCAATTGTAATAGTGTAATTTGAAAAGAGAATCAAACTCAATATACATGACGAGGCTAACCCGGTTTAGCGAAGCCAAAACCTCTACATTAGGCGATGAAGTAATAATCTCTAAATACTTGTAATACTCTTCCATCATACAGAGAAAACTTTCATCTGCCCTGGCAGAACTATTAACTTGTAAATCGAAAAATATGCGTTCTTCCATATTTTTCCCTATAACTTCATCAACGGAAAAGCCTAATTTAAGCGACAATTCCGCGATTTCATCAAAAGTGAAAGGAATTTCTCCCCTCATCCTTCGATAAGCAGACTCTTTACCAATACTAAGAACAGTCATCAAATACTCGACAGGCTTAATGTTTCCGGATATATTTTCCGAAATTTTTGCCATTATCAGTTCAATTTGTTTTTCAGTCATGATTATTAAATATTTAAAAGTACAATGAAAAATAATCACAAAAGTAGATTAAAAAATGGAAATACCAAACAAATACAGCAATATTTGTCAATTATTTTATTTTGTAGAAAAATAATTCATTAAATTTTGGGATTGTTTCAATGAGTTTCAGAATATGACATCGCAAAATGAAGCTATCTATCGACCATATCTGTCGACTGTAAAGACGTAAATTTTATATCTTGGCTTTATATCTCCCGCATCCTATCTTCAAAAGCAGATAAGGCTGCTTTTGCACCTTCCCCCATAGAAATAATGATTTGTTTGTATGGAACAGTTGTAACATCTCCGGCCGCATAGATACCCGGTTGATTGGTACGACAATGCGCATCAATTTCTATTTCCCCGAAACGATTGGTTGAAACGGTTTCTTTAAATGCAGCGCTATTCGCACTTAAACCGATTTGAACAAAAATGCCGTCCAATTCGGTGATGTGTTCTTGTTCCGTATTGCGGTTCTTCACACGGATGGCCGTCACTTTCTCTCCATTCCCGATAACTTCCATTGTTTGAGTTGATACGAATATTTCTACATTGGGTAGCGATTTCACTTTTTCCTGTAATACAGCGTCGGCTTTCAGTTCGTCCAAAAACTCAAAGACAGTGACTTTGGCACAAATACCTGCTAAGTCAAGGGCTGCTTCTATTCCGGAATTTCCACCTCCGACTACGGCAACGTGTTTTCCTTTATAGAAAGGGCCGTCGCAATGCGGGCAAAAAGCAAGGCCCCGGCCAACGTATTCCGATTCGCCGGGAACATTCAATCTGCGCCAACTTGCACCTGTGGCGATGATAACAGCCGGAGCTGCCAGCTTTTCTCCTCCGGCAACCCGAACAATCTTCATTTTACCCTCTGTTTCTATTTTTTCTACACGTCTATGCTCCAAAATATCAATCGGATAGACTTGGATATGCGCTTTCAGGTTGGCGGCTAATTCTTCGCCGGTTGTATAAGGAACGGAAACCAAGTTTTCGATACCCACGGTTTCTTTCACCTGTCCTCCTATCCTTTCAGCCAACAGTGCGACTTGTAAGCCTTTGCGAGCGGAATAGATGGCTGCCGAACTACCGGCAGGGCCGCCCCCAATGACAACAAGGTCGTATTTTTTTACGGATATTTCCGCTTTCGCCTCATTTACGCCATAATGCGTTTCCAATTTATCCAACAATTCTCCGAAACCGGCTTTACCTACATGCAACAATGCGCCGTCGGCAAAAACGGACGGCACCGCTTGAATCTTCAATGCATCCGCTTCTTCCTGGTAAATTGCCCCGTCCACCATTTCATGGCTGATGTTTTTGTTCAACAGCGCCATCAGGTTGAGCGCTTGTACCACATCCGGACAATTGGTGCAGGTGAGGGAAACGTAAGTCTTCAGGTGAATATTGCCTTTCAAGGCGCTGACCCGGTTGCAAATGACTTCGTCCGGAATATTTTTACCTTTGCCGTCGCTGTTCAATATCGCTAATAACAAAGAGGTAAATTCATGACCGTTGGGAACGCCCCGAAATCGGATTCCGGTAGCTTCTCCGTTCTTCAATAAGGAAAAGGCCAACTGATTATCTTCCTTTATCCGACAGGTAATTTTTTCTGAAGTGGCAGCGACTTCTCCCAATAATGTTACCAAATCTTCCCGGCTTTCGTGTTGTGTCGGAACTGTAATGTCTAAAGTATAAGCAGCTTCCAAATCGGAGAAGATGCTTTGTAATTGTTGTTTGAAATTTGTTTCTAACATAAAATTCTTTTTTTTACAAAGATAATTGTAAATTTTGTATAATTAAAATTGATAGTGTTTATGTTTATATAGATAATATTTATATGACTATGTAATGCTGATTGGCTACCATAAATCTTCGAATGATTATGCGTAATTTCACAAAAAAAGGTGAGACTTCCAAAAGCCTCACCTTTTTTCAAACACTCAAACACTCAAACAAACACCGGAATTTATAATTTTCCCACCAAATCAATACTTGGTTTCAGCGTTATATCACCTTTTTTCCATTTTGCAGGGCAAACTTCGTTGGGATGGTTTGCTACAAATTGGGCTGCTTCTACTTTCCGTAGCAGTTCTTCTGCATTGCGTCCGATTCCGTTGTCATGAATTTCCGCAATTTTGATTTGTCCTTCCGGATTTACAAGGAAGGTGCCGCGGTAAGCCAAACCGTCCGATTCAATCAATACGCCGAATGCGCGGCTCAAAGCGCCGGTATGGTCGGCCAGCATCGGGTATTTGATTTTACGAATTGTTTCGGAAGCATCGTGCCAAGCTTTGTGTACAAAGTGGGAATCCGTACTTACCGAATAAATTTCTACGCCTAATTCCTGAAATTTTGCATACTTGTCTGCCATATCGGATAATTCGGTCGGACAAACAAAAGTAAAATCGGCCGGATAGAAAAAGAAAATCGACCATTTCCCTTTTACATCATTGCTGCTTACTGTTTTAAACGCGCCATTGTGGTATGCCTGTAATTTAAATTCAGGCAATTGAGAATTAATAATTGGTTCCATAATTTTTTATTATTAAAAATGAATAATACATTTATTTATTTATTTTTCTGCAAATTTAGGGGTATTCTTGATATAAATCAAACTGATATTATCTATCTTTGCATAGAAAAAATTTATATTATGAACATACAACAATTGGAATATGTAATTGCCGTCGATAATTTCCGGCATTTTGCCAGAGCGGCAGAGGTGTGCTTTGTCACACAACCTACACTGAGTATGATGATTCAGAAATTGGAAGATGAATTAGCTGTAAAGATATTTGACCGGACGAAGCATCCCGTGGAGCCTACGGCTATCGGCAAACAGATTATTGAACAAGCGCATATTTCGCTGAGGCATTTCAAACAAATTAAAGAAATTGTTGAAAATGAACAAAATATCGTCACAGGCAGTTTCAAATTAGGCATTATCCCGACCATTGCTTCGTATTTGGTTCCGGTTTTGCTTCAAAAACACCATGCCGATAACAACGAAATAGAATTAACGCTGAAAGAAACGACGACCCATAACATGATTAACGATATTTTGAAAGGGACTTTAAACGGCGGTATTCTTGCCGGACCGCTGCATCATCCGGAACTATCGGAATATCCGCTCTATTATGAAAAATTTTATGCCTACGTTTCTCCCCAGGATGCATCTTATCAAGAAAAAGAAATTGATTTGGATAAAATAGATATCACGGATGTTTGGTTATTGGAAAACGAGCACTGTCTGAGAGGTCAGATAGAGCGTTTGTGTCAGTTGAAGAAAAAATCCACCACTGACGATACCTCTTTTGTCCGGTATGAATCAGGCAGTATCGACACGCTAATCAATGTCGTGGATTACAATCCCGGCATCACCATTATTCCGGAGATGCACGCTATGGGTTTGAGCGAGGAAAAGCAGGAAAACTTACGTCCTTTTAAAAATATGATGGCGGTCAGGGAAGTAAGTTTGGTGGTCAGCAATGAATATGTTCGCAAAACCATGTTGAACAAAATCCTGGATATCATCAAAGATTCTGTGCCTAAATCCATGCAGAACCCGGAATTAAAGGCGTATGTGGTTGATTTATAACATCCCGAAAATAGACCGGAAATCTTCGCCGTTTGTGGCCAAATAAGTCCTCATACCCAGTTTTTCCCCCATTTCGATATTGGCAAGGCCATCGTCGATAAACAAGGTCTCGGAAAGAATCATTCCGGAATCTTTTATCATAAAATGGAAAATTTCAGGGGCGGGTTTGGTATATCCTATTTCGTAAGATGTATAAATTTTATCGAAAAATTCATCAATGCGCTTACCTTGCGGAGAAAAGGCGGGTGAACGCGCCCAGTCCATAATTACCGGATTGGTATTGCTTAACAGGTAAACCTTGTATTTTTTTTTCAATGTTTCCAGCATTTCTAATTTGTAGAGCGGTATCTCTTTCAGAAAACCCAACCAGGCGTGGTCGATTACTTCACTTGCAATAGTCCGCCCGGCTTCTTTGCGTATCGCCGTATAAAATGCTTCTTTTGTTATTTTACCTTCTTCCAATGCTAAAAAAATACCTTTTTGGTGATAAGCGTCCAATAATTCATCAGCGTTGGCTAAACCGGCTGCTGTAAAACGTCTTACAGCTTCGTCTCTTTCCAAGGTGACGATTACGCCACCCAAATCAAAAACGATATTTTTAATGCCTTTCAAGTAGTTATTGTGCATAATAAACAAATTTTATCCCGCAAAGGTAGCTTTTTTCAACAGATTATTATAACTTTACGCGGTGAAAATATAATTTTAAAAAATAGCGCTATGTTTGAAAAAGAAATTTACATAAAGAGAAGGGAGCTCTTGAAAAAATCCGTGAATTCCGGTATCGTGCTGTTGTTGGGGAATGGCGAAGCGGCCGTCAACTATGCCGATAATGCCTATACTTTCAGGCAGGACAGTTCGTTTATTTACTACATAGGCCTCGACACGCCAGGTCTGGCTTATGTATTGGATATCGATAATGATACAGAATATTTGCTGGGCGATGAATTGACCATCGACGATATTATCTGGATGGGAAATCTGCCCTCGCTGAAAGAACGGGCGGCAGCAGTGGGGATAGAGACGGTTTTGCCTTATTCCCGCCTGTCTGACTTTGTTGCTAAAAATAAACCGGTGCATTACCTGAAACCGTACCGGCATCTCAACACCTTGTACTTATGCGATTTGTTGGATAAAAAAGCCGATGAAGTAATCTCCGGTTTTTCAATCGAATTGACGAAAGCGATAATTAAGATGCGTTTGATAAAATCAGTTGAAGAACTGAAATCATTGGAAGACTCCGGAAAAACCGGTTATGCCATGCACATTGTCGCTATGAAAATGTGTCAACAGGGGGTGTCCGAACGGGAAATCGCCGGAGTCATCGAAGGATTGGCTATCTCAGAAGGAGCGCGTGTATCTTTCCCGACTATTTTGTCGATGAACGGTCAGACTTTGCACAACCATGACCACAGCGGCATCTTAGCGCCCGGACGTCTGATGCTTTGCGATGCAGGTTCTGAAAATATGGATCATTATGCCTCTGATTTTACCCGGACAACAGCCGTGGGTGGCGCCTATTCCCAAAAGCAAAAAGACATCCATAACATCGTACTGAAAGCGCTGAACGATTCTATCGCATTGGCAAAACCGGGCGTGACTTACAAAAGCGTGCACCGCAACGCTTACAAGATTATTTTTGAGGGCTTGCGCAGTTTGGGTCTGATGAAAGGCGATACCGAAGAGGCCTTGAATGCCGGGGCACCGGCCTTGTTTATGCCGCACGGATTAGGGCATGCCATGGGTTTAGATGTCCATGATATGGAAAATCTCGGTGAAACATGTGTAGGCTATGACGATGAAGTTGCAAGGGATACGATGTTCGGATACAAAAGCCTGCGTTTCGGTAAACGCTTAGAACCCGGCCATGTACTGACGGTTGAACCGGGTATTTATTTTATTCCGCAATTGATTGAAAAATGGAAAACGGAAAACATAAACACCGCTTTTATCAATTTTGAAAAACTGAAAGCGTATGATGGTTTTGGCGGCATTCGTTTGGAAGACGACATCGTGATTACGCCGGAGGGAAGTCGCTTGGTTTACGAAAAACGACTGCCGGTAACGCCTGAGGAGATTGAAAGAGCCGTGAAGGATTAATTTTAGCCGCCGTAAGAATTGTATCCTCCGATTTTAGCGGATTGTAAAAAAATCAGGTATATTTTGCTAAAATTGCACCTATTTAAATAGATGTTATTGATTTTTTGTATAATTTTGCAGCCGATTAGCATAATTATACAAAATGCCTGCGAAGAAAAAATGTTTGTCGGCAATTTTGGATTAGGTGCGAACCCAGTTACAGTTATTATAATACATATTAAATAAATTGATTGACAACAGTTTATGTCTGATAACAAAATAGAAGTTACGGTTGCAGGAGAGGGACATGTCAAATTTGTGCCTACCATATTGCAAACCATTGAAGATGCGACTAAAGTGCGCGGAACGGGCATTGCCAAACGTACGCACGAATATGTGGAGCAAAAAATGCGGGAAGGAAAGGCGATAATCGCCTTAGTCGACGGCGAATTTGCCGGCTTTTGCTATATCGAAAGTTGGGGAAATAAACAGTACGTGGCTAATTCGGGCTTGATAGTTGCCGAAAAATTCAGAGGACATGGTTTGGCTCGCAAAATCAAGGAAAAATCGTTCGAGTTGTCGCGGGAAAAATTTCCCGATGCCAAGTTGTTCGGTTTAACTTCCGGCGCCGCCGTAATGAAAATCAATACGGACTTGGGATATGTACCGGTCACTTTTGCCGAACTGACGGACGATGAAGCATTTTGGCGAGGATGCCAGGGCTGTGTCAATTACGATATTTTGCAACGTACCGAACGCCGGTACTGTATTTGTACGGCTATGTTGTATGATCAGGATAAACATAAATAAACAGCTAAAAAAATGAAAAAAGAAAAAGTAGTTTTAGCATTCAGCGGCGGATTGGACACCTCTTTCTGCGCCATGTATCTGTCTCAAGAAAAGGGCTATGAAGTTTACACCGCTTTGGCAAATACGGGTGGTTTCAGTGAAGAAGACCTGCAGCGGATAGAAGCACGCGCTTATAAATTGGGTGCGAAAAAACACGTAAGTCTTGATATAACCCAAGCGTATTACGAGAAAAGCATCCAATACATGATTTTCGGAAATGTCTTGCGCAATGGCACTTATCCTATATCCGTCAGTTCGGAGCGTATTTTTCAGGCAATAGCTATCATCAACTATGCCAAGGAAATCGGTGCGGATTATGTGGCGCACGGGAGCACAGGAGCCGGAAACGACCAGGTGCGCTTCGACCTCACTTTTGATGTCTTGGCGCCTGAAATCGGGATTATCACGCCGACCCGCGATATGACGCTTACCCGTGAATATGAAATCAACTACCTGAAAGAACACGGTTATGAAGCCGATTTTACCAAAATGGAATATTCCATCAATAAAGGGCTTTGGGGAACCAGCATCGGCGGTAAGGAAACCCTGAAATCCGAACAGACTTTGCCTGAATCTGCCTATCCGTCTCAATTACAGGAACAGGGAGAGGAAACACTGACCATTTCTTTCACCGAAGGCGAAATTTCGGCAGTCAACGGAAAAGCGTATTCCGACAAGGTGAAAGCAATCCAGGAAATCGAACGAATCGGTTCGCGTTATGCCATCGGACGGGATATGCACATCGGCGATACGATTATCGGCATCAAAGGGCGTGTCGGTTTTGAAGCCGCTGCTCCCTTGCTAATTATCAATGGACACAAAATGCTGGAAAAACATACGCTCACCAAATGGCAACAATATTGGAAAGACCAGGTAGGCAACTGGTACGGCATGTTCTTGCACGAAGCGCAATACCTTGATCCGGTAATGCGCGACATCGAAGCTTTTCTACAGAGTTCGCAACGCAATGTGACCGGAACGGTGATGATCCGTTTGCGTCCGTATCATTACACGCTGGTGGGCGTGGAAAGCGACTTCGATCTGATGAAAACCGACTTTGGCGAATATGGCGAAATTAACAAGGCCTGGACGCCGGAAGATGCGAAAGGCTTTACGAAAATTACCGCTATACCGACAAAAATTTATTATGCTGTACAGGGAAAGAAACTAAAAACTAAAAAGTAAGTGCATGTCATTTATTTTTAATCAATTTCTTTACCCAGCCGGAACTCCCTATTACCAGCCATACGCCTTGGGGCAATTGAGAAATGCTGACTTCGACAGTTCCGGGTAACTTGTTTATCGTTTGCCATTTGGCTTCATCTACGGTCATTCTTTCCGGTAAGGTAAAAGAGAGAACCGGTTAGACCTTCTGCATCGGCAGGGATAGATAGGCGGAGTCCAATTGTACACTTATCCCAATTTTTCAATACCACATTGGATTATTGGAAACAACCTGCTGAATTGCAATTCTATGCCGATTCTTTTTTCAAATGGGTTTCATGTAGGATAAATAATTGAATATCAGGTTTCCCCAAACAATTACACTCAACAAAATAGAATGTCTCTATTCGTAGGGGACGATTTTAAGACGGCCGGATATATGCCTTAAAGTTATTTTTCAGGAAAAACTTTGATGTGATATTTGGATTTAAATATTTGATTGATTGATAATTCTCAGAAAAGTATTACCTTTACACCAGCAACAATAAAAAGAGAGGTAACAATGGCAATAAAAATATTCAAACGCCTGCCTTATGGGACTTCGGATTTCAGAAGTATCCGGACTGAAAATTATGTATATGTCGATAAGACACGCTTTATAGAATCGTGGAAAACGAATTCAACAAAAACCAGTTCTTTTTCCGAAAAGATACAGGATACGGTCTATGATTTTATGACAGTTACAAAAATATTTTTCCGGAAGCCAATGAACTGTTACATAGAATAATGGATGAAGAAAGAGGCGTCAGCGCTTTGTAGGTTGCTTATCAGGCGGCAAAATCGGCAGGCAAGACGATTTATACCATCATCGACGAATATGACCATTTCGCCAACAACCTCATCGCCATGGGCAACCGCATGGGAGAAGATATCTACCGACGCATGATACGGGCTAACGGACTGGTTCGCAGTTTTTACGAAAGACTCAAAATCGCTACCAAATCATCCATCGTCAACCGCACGTTTATCACCGGCATCTCGCCCGTCATGCTCGACGACTTGACCAGCGGATACAATATTGCCGATAATGGTATTACAACGGCTATCTTTTTCATATCGACGCCAAAAACAGGGTGTATAATCCGTCTATGGTACTTTATTTTTTCCATCAAATACTAAAAAACGGAAAAGCGCCCAACGACATCATCGACCTGAACCCGAAAACCGATTACGGACGTTTGCAACGCCTTACTCAAAACGATAAAAACCGTAACACTCTGATTCAAATCATGAAAGATGACGGTATTGTTGTAATGGAAATATTAAAAAAGTTTTCCATCGACCGGATAAACGACGACAACTATTTTGTTTCCCTGCTCTTTTACATGGGATTGCTCACCATCAAGGAACCTTATCTGTTTCAGCTGAAACTCGGCATTCCCAACTATTCCATCAAAACCCTGTACTGGGAATATCTGTCAACCTTGACGATGAATACTTCTCCGAAAATGGACATCGAATCGCGGGCGCTGTCGGAAGCCATTACCTGTTAGGCAATCGACCGAACATGAAAGCCGCTCTGATTGTATTCACCGGAAAAAACAAGTTTGAAATTACGGAGATTTAATTTCCTGTACAGTCAGTAAGCGCCTGTGTTTTTTCATTTTTGGGTTCAGTTCGGCTCATTTGTCAAATTTTTATAGTTTGCTACATGAATATTGTATTTTTTAATTCTCAATCCCATAATACGTTCCGTAATTCCCAATTGAACGGCAGCTTGGGAAATATTTCCGCTACAGACAATCAAAGCGTCTATAATCATTTGTTTTTCCACTTTTCCTAAAACCAATTCGAGAGAACCTTTGTCCACGGTATTCGATGAAACGCCGGTTTGCAACGAAGGCGGCAAATTATAGGAATGAATCACATTATCGGTGGTGAGTATCATCGCTCTTTCGATCACGTTTTCCAACTCCCGGATATTCCCCGCCCATGAATACATCATCAACATATCCAAAGCGCCCCCGGTAATCCGTTTTACAGTCATATTGTTTTGTTTGTTGAGTTTCTGGATGAAATGATCAATCAGGATTGGAATATCCGCTCTTCGTTCACGCAGCGCAGGAACATAAATCGGAAACACATTGATTCGGTAATAAAAATCCTCGCGGAATGTATTGTTTTTGATCATTTCTTCCAGATCGCGGTTGGTAGCGGTAATAATACGGACATCGACATTGATGGTTTTATTGCTTCCGACACGTTCGATTTGTTTTTGTTGCAATACCCGAAGCAATTTGACTTGTATCGACAAGGGAACGTCGCCGATTTCATCCAAAAAAATTGTCCCGCCGTTGGCTTGCTCAAATTTACCGGTATGCGAAGCGATAGCTCCTGTGAACGAACCTTTTTCATGTCCAAACAGTTCACTTTCGATCAGATTTTCCGGTAAAGCCGAACAGTTGACTTTAACGAAAGGCTTGGTATTTCTTGTGCTGGCCTTATGAATGGCTTCGGCAATCAATTCTTTTCCAACACCGCTTTCACCCCGGATCATGACGGTGCTGTTGGTTGGCGAAACCCGTTCGATCAGTTGGTAAAGATCGTGCATCAGCGAAGAATTACCGATAATATTGTCCGGTTTGAACGGTTTATCCGATTTCAACCGGAGGTTTTCTTTGCGAAGTTCTTCCAATTCTTCGATATGTTTTCGCCGGATAGAAACATTTTTTCCGATTAACGAACCGATGATATTGAGAAATTTTATTTCATGTGAAAAATTAATATCATAATGATGCATTTTATGAATGCTCAACGTTCCGATAATTTCATTTTTCATCACAATAGGAATGCAGAGAAATGCCGTAATTTTTCCTCTCCGTTGTTTAATTCCGGTTTTATTCAAAAACGCACTGTCTTTTGAAATGTCGGGAATGATAACCGGTTGCCCGGATTCTACCACTTTACCGATAATGCCTTCACCGACTTTATAGATACCTCTACCCATCTCTTCCTTGGTCAGACCATAAGCCGCGCTTGTCATTATCCGGTCTTGATTGAAATCTACAATCGTCATCATGCTGTATTGCGCCTGCAAAAACCGACATAACTGCCCCAGTAGATTTTCTATTTCTTGATGAATATCCTCGCTGTGACTTAATATATTGCTTATGTTTACCAAAAACTCCAAATCAGTTTCGGCATAACAATCTTTTCCTACTTTTTCACAAAACATATCCTTTATTAGAATATCAAATTGGTTGCAAATATACTAATTTATTTTACAATAATAAAATAAACATGTGAATCTAATAATAAGTATCAATTATTTTTGATAATTTTACAGCATAATGCGATTATTTTTGACTCAGACACGTTTTTTTTATGTTTCAATGCAGTATCCTTAATTTTTTTCATCAAAAAAGGGATTTGTTCCTCTTTAACGACAATATCCTGTTTTTGCAAAAAATCAATAACTGCTTTTTTTCCGGAATGTTTTCCAAACAAATTCCGGGAACTTTCCCTGCCGACGATTTTCCCGTCAAATGGCTGAAAGGCTGTTGTATTCGACAAGGTGCCGTGGGTATGTATTCCCGACTCGTGGCTGAAAACCAATGCTCCGCAAACGGGTTTTCCGTCGGGTATCGGTCGCCCGGAAATAGTGGATACATAGCGACAAAGCGCATACAGCGAAGCGATGGCATATTTATTTTTCACGTTTACTCCTGTTTGCGACAAGATCATCAGGATTTCTTCCAATGCGGCATTTCCGGCTCTTTCACCCAATCCGTTTACGGTAACGCTTAGCGACGAAGCCCCCGATTGCCAGGCAGTAATGGCATTGGCAGTTGCCATGCCCAAATCATTGTGTCCGTGAAAATCAAGATCAATTATCGGAAATTTATTTTTTATACTCCCGATAAGATTGACCGTATTTAAAGGTGTTAATACACCGACCGTATCGGCAATCCTGACCCGGCAAACGCCTTGTTTTTCTGCCAATGCAATAAAATGAAACAAGCGTTCTGGATGGCACCGTCCGGCATCTTGAGCGCCGACGCTGATATATGGAAACAAACGGCGGGCGTAATCCGTCATTTGCGGAAGCGTATCGTTCACCCATTCCCAATCTTTGCGTATCGCTGCCAATTGAATATCCGAAACCGGAAAAGCGATATGAATCCCTGTCGCTCCCGTTTGGGCGGCGGCTGCTATATCCTGCTTCAACGCTCTGCACCAGACAGAGATACGCGCATGAAGACCCAAATGCACGATACGGCGAATGGTTTCACATTCTTCCACGCCCATTGCCGGCGTACCGGCTTCTATTTCATCTATCCCGATAGCATCTAACATCCGGGCTAAACGAATTTTTTCATCCGGGAAAAATGCCACACCGGGAGCCTGTTCGCCATCGCGAAGGGTAGAATCAATCAGCCATATAGAAGATTTTCCTGACATTGTAAGGCTATGTTTTATTATGCTTTATATCTACTATATTTTTATTATCCGCAACCGCTTCCGGTACCCCGGCAAGCTTCGCCGCATTTCGTATATTCGCTCCGACACAAGGTTTTCAGAGGCAAATGGAGATATACGGCATCCAATCCGGCATCAATAAGTCCGCTCATCTGAATCACCCGGATACCGTTTTGTTGCATCACTTGCATCGGATTCTGACCGATTCCGGCTACCAGTATGGCTTGACAATCCACTAATGTTTTAGTTGCCAATTCTTTCCATCGTTCCATGCCACGACCTTCGGCGGGCGTATTCCGGATTTCCACAAAGTGATAACCGTTTTTCGACTGTTCAAATACATATACTTTCCGGGCTTCACCCAAGTGCATATTGACAAGTAAACCTTCATTGCTCGCTACGGCTACCCGCGCTCGTCCTTCGCCTTTGTTTACGACCATCGTGGAGAATTGTCCAATCATATCCATTGCTTCCGGGTTGTCGTGTCCCAATAATCCGGCGGCATCGGCACGGCAACGGGCGCAATGCGCCA
>JAITQA010000048.1 GCA_031289145.1 Dysgonamonadaceae bacterium
CGTTTCCTGATTATTTTTTCGTGTCTTTTCAACTTTTTCGGGATTTGTTTGTATATAAAAATTGCAAATAGGAATTGTATATTGAATAGGAATTGTAAATATCGAGATAACGACGCTCAATTCGGGAATTTCCGGATAGGGTCCGGCATAATTAATTGCAGTATTAACTCTTTAAAACGCATTTGCCTATGAATTAAAACAGAAAATAACTTTTTCCAACCACAGTTGTTGGCTGATGAACGAAGATTCATCTTAAATTAACTATAAAATTATATTAAAAAGAAGTAAATATTAAATAATGTTATTAAAATTAAAAAGCAACATGAATAGAAATAAATTTATTGATTGTCATATATTACGGAAAATATTTTTTACCGGATGTATGTATATTTGCACGCTTTCGTTGTTTGCACAAGAAAGCGGAAATGTTACCGGAACAGTATCTGATGATTCCGGCGCTGTTCCCGGCGCTGCTATAACAGTAAAAGGGACAAATAAAGGTACAGCTACCGATTCGAACGGACAATTTTCGTTAGCTGATGTTAAGAATGGCGATATTCTTGTCGTGTCTTTACTTGGATACCGTACTCAGGAAATCCAGTATGCAGGACAGACCAACCTTGCTATCATCCTTGAAGAAGACACGGAATCCTTGGATGAAGTCGTTGTTACTGCTTTGGGTATCAACAAAGCGTCCCGAGCTTTGGGATATGCGGTAAGTACTATCAAAGCAAACGATTTGGTTAAAGTAGGAACGCCGAATTTTGCTACGGCGTTGTATGGAAAAGCTGCGGGTGTACGTATTCAGGCGGCTCCCGGCGGAAATACTTCGGCTGTATCTATTACGGTGCGCGGGTTGTCGTCCATTACGGGAAATACGCAGCCGTTGCTGGTGATGGATGGCGTACCTATCCGCAACGGGAACGCCAATAACGGCGAAGATGCAAACAAAACCAGCCGTGGTTGGGACAACGATCACATTCAGGGAAACGGTCTGATTGACATTAATCCCGAAGATATCGAAAGCATCTCGATTTTGAAAGGCGCTGCGGCTACTGCTTTGTATGGTTCGGAGGCTGCTAACGGCGTTATTCTTGTAACCAGCAAGAAAGGCGGCGGCGGAAGTGGATTTAAAGTGGATTTCAACGCCACATTATCGGCGAACATTGTGGCTTATATGCCCAAAGTACAGACCGAATTTGGACCGGGACGTGAAACATTGTCATGGAGTGAAGAGGAAATGAAAACAGGCGGCTTTTTCAATCGACTGTATAAAGGACAGACATATACGAGTATTTATAATCTCGGTACTGCCGGATATGGTCCTGCATACGACGGACGGGATGTGCTCTACTGGGACGGGAAAACCAGACCGTATGAATCGCAGACGGATGCTCCCTGGAACTCTTTGTTCCGTACCGGATACAACCAGAAATACAATGTGGCTGTTTCGTATGGCGGCGACAAGTCCAACACCCGTTTTTCCTATACGTATGTGGACGATACGCCGAATCAGTATAACAGTAATTATGCCAAACATAATTTCAACGTGAGCGGCGGTCTTAAAATTACCGACAATGTCAGTGTGGATTATTCAGCCAATTATATCCGTGAAAACATACATAACCGTCCGTTCAAAATCAACTGGATGTTTACGTCGTTCAATGGAATAGCTAATTCATTCACCGATATGAATTATTTCAGGGATCATACAGTGACCAGTATGGGATACCGCAATGTGGTGTATGATAATAATAATCCGACCGGTAACACACTCACTCCCGACGAAGCGTTTGCCTTTAACGTTCCTTACCACGAAGCGGTGAATAATTACATCTGGCCTGTCATGGCAAACAATCAATACGAAACGAAAGGTCGTTTTATTTCGAGCGTGGCGCCCAGCTGGAAAATCATCGACGGTTTGAACCTGCGCGGACGTCTTTCAACCGATTTGACTTCCGAAGCGATCGAATCGAAAAGCGCCACTGTACGCCCATTGCTGATAGATCCAAACAATCCGGAAGGCGGATTCGGCGTAATCAACAAGAGTTATGAAATCTATTATGGCGATATCATGCTTATGCTCGACAGGAATTTGACGGACGACATCAACCTGACCGCCAATCTCGGATATCAGGGACGTCAGGAAATATCGCGCGGAAGCCGTATCTCTACAAACAACGGTCTGGCTACCGAAAACTGGTTTCATATCAACGCTTCACGGCAAACGGTCAGCTCATGGATGGATCACATGGACTTGTTGAAAACCGCTGTTTTCGGCACTCTGGGTCTTTCGTGGAACAATAGCGTTTATTTGGAAGGCACCGTGCGTCAGGAAAAAACATCTACCTTAAAAAAAGGTAACAATTCCTACGTGTATCCTTCGGTAAACGCCAGTTGGATATTTTCCGAACAGCTGAAAAGTTCATTACCGTGGTATGATTACGGAAAACTGCGCATGTCGTATGGCGTCGTGGGTAATGCACCGTCGGCATACGCTGCCAGCGTGGCTTACAAACAAACATCCACCGCCGGATTTACTTATGCGCAATCCGTGATGGACAACTACGGAAATGAATACATCAAGCCCGAAACCACATACGAATATGAAATAGGTTTGGAAAGTAGATTTTTGAATAACCGTATCGGATTTGAAGTGTCATACTACAATAACCGTGTCGTAGATCAGATACTGAATAATACGCTTCCGATATCGACAGGCGCATCGCGTATTCTGCAAAATATCGGTGAATTAAAGAACTACGGCGTGGAAGTGACCCTGAACGCAACACCCGTACAGACTCGCGATTTCAGTTGGGACGTCCGGTTTAACTACGCTTTCAACCGCAACAAAGTAGTGAAATTGAGCGATGGCGCCAATTACATGGATAACGGCGGTATTGATGGCGGCGGCGGACAAGTCGAACTGAGGTCTTATGTAGGAAGACCTGCGGGCGATATCTATGCTTTCCTGCCCGAAATAGAACCTACCACCGGAAAAAAGATTTTGAATGGAGACGGCACATACAAAATGGATCAATCCACAAAAAAATTTGTAGCCAATGTATTGCCCGATGCAATCGGCGGTTTTGGCACTTCGTTCAGGTATAAACGGGTATTGTTGGATATGTTGTTCGACTATCGTATCGGAGGTTATGTGACCAATTGGGGCTATCAGTATTCAATGGCTCGCGGAACAAATCCCGAATCATTGAAATACAGGGATGAGGCGCATGGTGGTTATGCTTATTATTACAAAGGTAACAAGCCGAGTATCGATAATCTGGTTCCTGTTGCGCACAATGCTACAGCTCCCAACGGCGAACGGATTTTCCACGACGGAATAAAACTGGAAGGCGTAAAGATCGATGGAAATGGAAACGTGATAGATAATGCAGAACAGATTGTCCCTGTTTCGCGCTACAACAACTACATGTACAACTGGGGAAGCGGATGTGATTATTCACAATCTATTTTCGACAACTCGTATCTGAAACTGCGTGAGATAAATTTGAGTTATCGTCTTCCGGATGCAATTATCTCAAAATTCGGATGCAGGAATATGGATATTTCCATATTCGCACGTAATTTGTTCTATCTTTTCAAGAACATGCCGGACTTCGACGCCGAAGCTACCGACGGCACCGACTGGATGCATCAGGCAGCTATCAACGGCGCTACGGCGACAACAAGAACAATTGGAATCTCATTACGTGCCGGTTTCTGATAAATATATGGATAAATAATTTTAAATAGAAAATATATGAAAAAAGTATTTATGTTATTAGTAATATTCGTTGCCGTTATCACATTTAACGCATGCAACGAAGACAGCTACAGTGATAAGTATGCCGATCCGTCAACCGTATCGAATACTTCGGTAGATAAATTGATGACCGGCGTTTTCCGTGCGGGATTCGATTTTATAACGCCCAACTATTGGCGCTTTTTCGGTCACGATAACCAGGGAATTGGCGCATTAAGCCAGAATTGGGGTATGCCATTGAGTTCGGGACTTTATGACGGCGGATATCCTCCTTACCGGGACGAAGGCGGCGCATGGAATATTTATCTAAGCACAATGATTCAATTCAAAACGTTGGATAAAGTTTACAATGGTTTAAGCGAAAGCGAACAAAAAGGTTTCAGACCGCATTATCTGCTTGCAAAAGCATTTATGTTGCAAACGATGTTGCAAGGTTTGGACGAAATGGGCGGCAGTACCGACGGCAAAGGCGGAGTGCCTTACAGCGAAGCGGGCATGTTGCCCATAACCGGCGAAGTTATATATCCGGGATTGGATGCGGCGCCCGAACTGTATAAAATGATTTTGGATGATTTGGGCGCAATAAATAAAGAGTTGCCTGACGTTGGAAGCGTTGCTGCCGACAAAGATTTTATCAACGACGGCGATATGGCGAAATGGCGGAAATATGTCAATTCCATCCGTCTGCGTGCCGCTATCCGGGTTTCGACCCAGGGCGACCTGACGGCAGAAGGCGAACGTGTGATAAAGGAAATTCTTAGCGATCCCGCCGCTTATCCTGTCGTAACAGGCGCCGACGATATGATTAAAGTCGTGAACCGTGGCGAAGGCGATTTCAACTGGAGCAGGATGGAAGGAATTAAAGACGGATATGACAATGGCAGCTGGAACGCTTGCCGTACAGCGTCAAAACCCATGCTCGACATGTTGGGAGCGGGAACATCCAGCCCCGACCCGCGCCTGCCTTTAATTTACGACACAAGGAAAGATGGCGTAAAGGAATACCGAGGCGTGGAACTGGCTCCCGACAAGGTGGAAGGCGATTATGATGATTTTTCGGGTTCTGCAACGCCTCCCTATTCGTGGGTAAATCATACCTCGTTTATCGAAAACAAGAATATTCCCGGATATGTGGTTAGTCCGTCCGAAATCTATTTCTACAAAGCGGAAGCAATAAAACGCGGTCTTGTCGCCGGCGATGCAAAAAGCGAATTTGTAAAAGGGATTCTGGAATCGGTCAGACTGTATGCCGATATCAATGCCAAATCGACCAACAGTACGGACAATATCGGATTAAGTCCGAAAGTGGATATGTCGGCATGGACCGACGAAGCGATTGAAGCATACGCCGCAACGAAATGGGAAGATAATACGGATTGTATCTACAAACAGCTATGGCTGCACTGCGGTATAATCAATGTGGTGGAATCATGGAATACCATTCGCCGTACAGGGATTCCAAAATTGTATTATCCAAAAGTGCTTACATCAAAAAGTAAGACCGTCCCGCAACGTCTTGTGATTCCAAGAGGTGAACTGCAATACAACAAAACACTCAGAGAAGCAGGTATTGACGCCGATATCTCAGTCGGATATCTGGTCGTGCCGTTCTGGGCAAAAAAAGTGGAGTAAATAAACCGGTTTAATTTAATAATAATAATAATGTGGAGGGCGACTTTTTTTAGTCGCCCTCTATTTTAGTGAATAGTGTTTTAGTGAATAGTGAATAATGTTTTAGTGAATAATGTTTTAGTAAATAGTGAATAATGTTTTAGTGAATAGTGAATAATGAATGGCTAAAACTTATTTTGAGTCGCTATGAAATCCTAACCTGTTCGTCATTGCGAACGCAGTGAAGCAATGACGAACTCGGAGGGTTTATCTCAGTCAATATATTTATAGCCATTCATAAGTTCTGAAAATAATTCTATGTGCCTATAAGCATAAGTGGTGAAAAATACTTATCTTTGTCCTGAATTTTGATAAACATTAATAATTAATTTAATTAATAATACATCATCACTTTTACCGGTCCCATCAATCCCGATTTCTGCAAAGGAGAATGCGCTTTCCACGAATTATGATGCGGTTTGACTTTGCGTTCGTTTTCGGGCAATTGTAAGTCGCCGATAATCCTGTTCACCCATGTATTTGCCACTTCTATTTCAATCACATTGTCGCCGTTGTTTAACAAAGGTGTAATATCTGTTTGGTATGGCGCTGTCCAGACGCCGCCGGCATCTTTTCCGTTAATTTTTATTTTTGCCGATACCGACACGTTGCCAAGGTCGAGAACGGTGCGCGAAT
>JAITQA010000131.1 GCA_031289145.1 Dysgonamonadaceae bacterium
CGAGCCATGTTTTTGACTTTCAACGAGAAAATAAGCGATCTGCCCGTTTCTGTTCGATTTGTGGTGCAGATGGAAACGTCTGAAGGATTATTGCTGTCGGATACCACCCGATTAATCACGATCACCCAATGATGATATGCGGTTTTTTAAGAAAAACAGGAACAGGCTTGGTTTTGATTTTGTTGACGGCCTGCGTCAAGGAATTATCTTACAACATAGACGGCGCAATTCTCCCGGTGGTGAATTGTGTTCTAAGCAATGATACCGTCCAGAAACTAACGCTGACGCAATCCGTAAGAATTGACGAGGCCTACGGTTTTAAGGAAATCAGGGACGCCGAAATTACACTTTGGGCAGACGAAGCAATCGCAGGCCGTTTTGAACGGACAGGTTATGCTACCTGGCAATTGCATTATCAGCCGGTAATCGGGCAGGCTTATCGCCTGACCGTTAAATTGGCCGATGGCACGGAGTTGACGGCAACTACCACCATGCCCGCAGACAACCGAATTGTGCCGGCATGGGAAACAGACCACTATCCGGCAAGGCATTTCCGACAAACTACTGCCGAAAATCCCTGCTGGATATTTGTTCTTTCCAACCGGAACGGAGAAATAGATACAGAACATCCTTCTTTGAGCGACAAATCATTATTGAGATATGCCTTAGGCACCGATCACCCCTCAGTTGACCGGTTTAATGAAGATGAGACGGCTTCGGATTTGGTAGAGAGAATTTCCGTACCGGTGAGTCTCAGATACATTCGGACCCAGCCTTCGGATATAACAGGAGAAGGGATTTTATTTAGCGTACAAACCAATTACTCCGGTTATGATTTTGTTTATTTCCGGACCGCTTCGGCTGAATATGACCAATACCTGAAAAGTTCTTGCCGCAAATTAATTGCCTACGAAGATGAGGACGATCCCATTCAATGGTTCAATGAAGACAGGGTATATTCCAATATTGAAAACGGATTGGGCATTTTCGCTGCTTATAGCGACCGGTTTATTTACTATCACTACAACTTTTTTATTTATTATGACAGTACACGTATTTTCCCGGATATTGCGTTTTACGATTAAACATAAAAGAACCTTCAGCCTTATTTTTCTTTGCTGTCTTTCTTCATTCTATGTTGAAGCGCAAAACGACCGTCCGGAGCAACCCGCCCCGGATACTGCAAGGATAGTGACATTGGACAGCGTGGTAATCACTGGATCTCGCTTACGCCGGAATAATACGTATCAGTATACATTGAATGAGATCAAACCATTGGTTACAGTTCTTGGAGAACAGGACGTGTTGCGTTATATCGGGACTTTGCCGGGTGTATCGCAGGGGATGGAGGGAGGTCTTGGCTTCTTTGTTCGCGGAAGCAACAGCGGTAACAATCGTTTTACATTAGACGATGTTCCTGTTTACGGCAACACACACTTATTCGGACTATTTTCCGTATTTTCGCCTGACATTGTAGAAAATGTAAATTTTTTCAGTGGTAAATTACCGGCATCTTCCGGTGATTTTTTATCTTCCTTGACACAGATTTCAAGCAAAAATCCGGACACTGAAAGCTATCATGGAAATTTTTCTATTTCTCCGTTTTTGGTCGGCGCAAACCTGACCGGCGATCTCGTGAAAAACAAACTGAGTTTTCAGGTTGCCGGGCGCTATTCGCTGCTAAGTCAGGAAATCCGACTGCTTGAGTCCATGCTGGAAATGGAGGGCGATATTGTCCCCGAAATGGCGGATTTGTATGTTAAACTGCATTACCGGCCTCATGCCAATCACACCTTGAACGCATCCGGCTATTACAGTAACGACTATTTCAAATTTGAAAACAGCAATTTTTCTTCGCCAAACTTTGCGGAAAACTGGGGAAATAAGATTTTTCGTTTATCCTGGAATTGGTCGTTATCCGATTCCTTACAGTTGAATACAATGGCTTATTACAACCGGTTTTTCACCGTTCAAAAACAGCAAATGTTTAATAATAACGTCTTGGACAAGGAATTTCGTATGCAAACCGCCTTAAATGAACAAGCGCTGCACTCGACGCTAAATTACCAAATGGGAAACCGAAAAGTTGCTGTCGGATTACAAAGCATGCGAAGGGAAATATACCCGGCTTCCCGAAAAATTTATACGGGAAACAGAGATACGGAAAGCAATAACGTCCAGTCGGTCAATCCGCCTTCTTCTGCTGTTATCATCACCGCTTTTGGCGACTACGAATACAAATATAAATCCGTCACCGCTTCCGCAGGAATCAGGGAAAGCTATTACCGGATACACGATTATCATTCGTTTGATAATAACATCCATTTGGCGCTTTCCATAGAACTTTCGAAAAAAAATGGACTGGAATTGAGCTATGACCGGTTTTCTCAATTTTATCATGTATTAGAAGGATTACCGGTAGGATGGAATCTGGATTTGATGATTCCTTCGGACAAACAGTTTCAACCGGAGAAAGCGCAACAATTTTACGTGGGAGGATTCCAAACGATTCAACAATTTTTTCTTTCTCTTGGCGCCTATTACAAAAACATGAAAAATCTGGCAAGCTATAAAAATCCGGCGAACATTTTTTCCATTCAAGACAATTGGAGAGATGAAGTGATAAACGGAAAAGGAACAAGTTATGGCTTGGAATTTCGGGGAGAAAGAAGCGGAGAAGACTGGAACGCCAGCCTTTCCTATTCTTTGTCGAAAACAGACCGGCTTTTTAAAGAGATAAATAACGGCGAAAAATTCCCATTTAAATTTGACAGACGACATATTCTGAATTTTACCGGACAAATACGTACTCGCCAAAGACAGAACGGCAAACAATATTTTAGCCTGTCAAGCTCTTTTTCATCCGGACATAATATAACGGTCCCGATTGCAATGTATATGGGAGTCGAACCGCCTTTCTGGAGTTGGCAACTCAGCAACGATCTGTCAATTAAAGAACAGGAAAATGCAATGTATCGCCAGTTAATGAGCGATGTGAACGGTTATTCTTTGCCGTATTATCTGCGTATTGATGTTGGATATGGGTTTTTACACACTTGGAAATACTTTACGAGTGAATGTACAATCGGTGTGTTCAATGTTTTAAATCGACAAAATCCTTACCTGCTTTTTTATGATGAGGGGCAGTGGAAACAATTAAGTATCTTCCCATTAATTCCCTCTATCAAATGGTCGTTGGAATTTTAATTTTTACAGGAATAGCCTGAATATCGGCTTGAAAAAGAAAGAACTTATGAGTCGGACGCATAGTTCTCACCATTGTTTGATTCAATTCTTTACAAAAAAGTTGTAGAATAATTGTGATTTGTCGTTTTGAATGATTACTTTTGTCCCTGAAACCATCTTTTTGATATACATAAGATATGAAAACACTTGAACAGATTTTAGCAAAGAAATTGCTTAAGATTAAGGCTGTAAAGTTACAGCCTGCGAATCCTTTTATCTGGGCTTCCGGATGGAAATCGCCGATTTATTGCGATAACCGGAAGACTTTGTCGTATCCTTCTTTACGAAATTTCATCAAATTACAATTGGCCCGCATAATTACAGAAAAATATGAAAATGTGACGGCTATTGCCGGTGTTGCAATGGGCGCTATCGCACAAGGCGCTATGGTGGCGGAGGAATTAAATTTACCTTTCGTGTATATTCGCGCTACGCCCAAAGACCACGGCTTGGAAAATTTGATTGAAGGCGACCTGAAACCGGGTTCGAAAGTAGTGGTAATAGAAGATTTGATTTCAACCGGCGGAAGCAGTCTGAAAGCCGCAGAAGCCGTCAGGGCTGCCGGTTGTGATGTGATAGGAATGGTCGCTATTTTTACCTATGGCTTACCGCTTTCGGAAGAAAAATTCAAGGATGCAAGGGTTAAACTGATTACACTTTGTAATTATGATGCCATTTTAGATGAGGCGTTGCGAACGGATTATATTGACGAATCCGAAATCAAAACCCTTCAAGAATGGAGAAAAGACCCCGCTAACTGGCATTCCAAATAAAAATGTATGATATGACTGAATTTGTAAGTGAAATAAAGACGCTCCCTCACAGCCAACAGGTTATTTATGAAGCGCTTTCCGACTTAAACAATTTGGAACTGTTTAAAGATAAGATTCCCGGAGATAAGATAAATGAATTTTCTTTTGACCGGGACACTTGTTCTTTCACGGTGAATCCTGTGGGAAAAGTCAAGTTCCTGATTGTCAATCGGGAACCTCCGGAAACGATTAAATTCGTAGCCGATGAATCACCGGTGGAAGTGAATATGTGGATTCAACTGAAAGAGGAGAGTCCGGAGGAAACCAAGATGAAATTGACTATTCAAGCCGAACTGAATCCGTTTCTCAAACCCATGCTATCCAAGCCGCTTCAGGATGGAATTAACAAAATCGCAGATGTATTGGCAGTAGTTCCTTATGACGAAATTATGGCAAAAAAATAGCAGGATTGATAAATCCGTAGAGCGTTTCACTGTCGGTAAAGACCGTGAAATGGATTTGTATCTGGCCAAAGCCGATGTCTTAGGCTCAATGGCGCACATTACCATGCTCGAAAGTATCGGCCTGTTGACATCGACCGAACTGCGGGAACTATTGACCGAACTTCGTAACATTTACTACCTGGCCGAATCCGGCCGGTTTGTGATAGAAGAAGGCGTAGAAGATGTCCATTCTCAAGTGGAATGGATGCTGACGCAAAAATTAGGCGATACCGGAAAAAAAATCCACAGTGGCCGTTCACGTAACGACCAGGTCTTGTTGGACATTAAACTTTTTACCCGTGATGCCATACAGGATTTGGTTGGTCGGATTTCAGCCCTGATAGCTGTTTTATTAGCCCAAAGCAATCGCTACAAAGCGGTTTTGCTTCCGGGGTATACCCATTTGCAAATCGCTATGCCGTCGTCGTTTGGGCTATGGTTCGGCGCTTATGCCGAAAGTCTGACCGATGATTTGCAATTGTTGTTGGCTGCCTATAAAATCTGTAATCGCAATCCTTTGGGTTCCGCCGCAGGTTACGGATCCTCTTTTCCTTTGAATCGCACAATGACTACCGATTTGCTGGGCTTCGATTCCATGAATTACAACGTGGTTTATGCCCAGATGGGACGGGGAAAATTAGAACGTACGGTAGGTTTCGCTTTGGCCGGAATTGCCGCTTCCCTGTCGAAATTAGCCTACGACGCCTGTTTGTTCAACAGTCAGAATTTCGGATTCATCAAACTCCCTGAAGAATTTACTACCGGTTCGAGCATTATGCCTCACAAGAAAAATCCGGATGTATTCGAACTCACTCGCGCCAAGTGCAACCTGATACAGGCGATTCCGCAACAGATAACTTTGCTGTCCAATAACCTGCCTTCGGGTTATTTCCGCGACATGCAAATTACGAAAGAAGTGTTTCTTCCTGCCTTCGGTGAATTATCGGATTGCCTTGAGATGGTTTCCCTGATGATGCAATCGGTCGAAGTCAATGAGAAAATTCTGGATGACGAAAAATATTCCCTGATTTTCAGCGTCGAAAAAGTAAACAATCTGGTGTTGAACGGTATACCCTTCCGTGCGGCTTACAAACAAGTCGGCTTAGCAATAGAAGCCGGTGATTTCGTTCCGGACAAGGAAATAAAGCATACCCACGAAGGCAGTATCGGAAATCTTTGCAATGAAGAAATTGAGGAATTGAAAGAAAATATCATAAAGGAGTTCCGGTTCGAAAAAATCAATGCGGCGAAAGATAAGCTGATAAATTTGCATCCGGGCGTATGAAAAAAATGGTATTGCTGCTATTGTTCGTTTGCGCAGGTTTCTCCTGTGATGATGAAATTTATTCAAATATTCCGAATACAGAAGTAAATTTGCTGTTGGATTTGGATTTTAAGGATAGAAATTTGGTTGCCAATCAGGCTTATGAAGTGATCATCGGACCTACGCCGGAAAGACCGGCTCATGCTTTGGACAGATTCGGATATGGGGGTATTTTGGTAATAAACGGTCAGGGAGTAGAGGTAATCAACCTGTTTGCTTACGACTTGTCTTGTCCGGTCGAAGCAGAACGAAATGTGCGGGTTGCTCCGAATAATACAAATACGCGGGATTCGGATGTGCCGGTGGCGCTTACCGCTACTTGTCCGAAATGTGGCGCGGTTTACAATATTTACAACGGACTTGGCAATCCCCAGAGCGGAACCAAATTTTATCTGAGGTCCTACCGGGTGATGAAAGAAAGCGGCGGAAGACAATATCGTGTGATTAACTAATTGATAAAAAAGAGGATGGAAACAACAAAAAACACTATAAAAAGAACCTTTCCTGTACTGCAAATGGGATGTGCAGCTTGTGCGGCAAGAGTGGAAAATGTGCTTCGCAAACAAAACGGCGTAATTGAAGCCTCCGTAAATTTTGCGTCCGCCGAAGCCCTTGTCGAATACAATCCGACCCTTGTCAATCCCGAAAATATTCGGCAAGCCGTTCAGGATGCCGGATACGACCTGCTGATTGAAGAAAAAGATTCCACAGTCGAACTGGAAAACATTCAAAAAAAAAATTTAAATCCTTAGGTTTTAAAACCTTTTTCTCTTTTCTTTTCTCCATCCCTGTTGTCATAATAGGGATGTTCGATACCGGCTTGTCTTTTCCCAATGAAATCATGTTGATTCTTTCCGTTCCGGTTGTTTTCTACTTCGGCGGAGGGTTCTTTGTTCGGGCATGGAAACAAGCCTGTCACCGTTCGCTGAATATGGATACGCTTGTTTCGTTGAGTACGGGTATTGCTTTCTTATTCAGTCTTTTTAACACTTTATACCCGGAATTTTGGATCGCAAGAGGCTTGCATCCGCATGTCTATTTCGAAGCATCCTGTGTAATCATTGCTTTCGTTCTGTTGGGACGTCTGTTGGAAGAAAAAGCCAAAGGCAATACGGCAAGCGCCCTAAAAAAACTGATGGGGCTGCAACCCAAGACTGTAAGTATCATCACAGGTGAAGGGAAAATTGTCCAAACACCTATTGAGAAAGTGGTTCCGGGAAATGTGTTATTGGTTAAACCCGGTGAAAAAATAGCCCTTGACGGCCAGGTCATCCAAGGGCGTTCATATATAGACGAAAGCACGTTGAGCGGCGAGCCTGTTCCCGTGTTGAAGCAAGCAAACGACAAAGTTTTTGCAGGTACAATTAATCAGAAAGGCAGTTTCCGGTTTGTGGCGGAAAAAGTAGGCGCCGATACCTTGTTGGCGCAAATCATCCGGATGGTACGGGAAGCGCAAGGAAGCAAGGCGCCTGTACAGAAATTAGTCGATAAGATAGCTGGTATATTCGTGCCGATAGTAATGGGTATTGCTGTGACGGCATTTATTGCCTGGTTAGTATGGGGCGGAACAGAAAGTTTTGCACAGGCCTTGCTGTCCTTGGTTACCGTATTGGTTATTGCCTGTCCCTGCGCTTTGGGACTGGCGACGCCTACGGCCATCATGGTAGGCGTCGGGAAAGCCGCCGAAAAAGGTATCCTGATAAAAGATGCCGGCTGTTTGGAATCCGCCCGGAAAATTGATACGATTGTGTTGGATAAAACGGGCACGATTACCGAAGGTAAACCCCTTGTGACCGGTGTTTTCCGGATGGACGGCGATGTGTATAAGGAATCCGTTTTGTGCAGTATCGAAAAACAATCGGAACATCCGTTGGCAGAAGCGATAGTCAATCATTATCGTAATTCGGAACTTCTTCCGGTCACTGATTTCGAAAGCATAAGCGGCCAAGGCGTAAAAGCCTGCGTTGACGCTTGTACCTACTTTGTCGGCAATCGGAGTTTGTTAGTCGAAAACGGCATAAACATCGGTGAAGATTTTTTGGAAAAAGCGAACGAGTGGGACGCACAATCCGTGACAAGCGTATGGTTTGCCGATACCGGGAAAGCCTTGGCTTTACTTGCCGTTGCCGATACAATCAAAGAAAGTTCAAGGGAGGCCGTTCGACAGTTGCAATCGGCAGGAATAGCAGTGTATATGCTCACAGGTGACAATGAGGCCACGGCCAAAGAAATAGCTGCAAGCGCCGGAATAAGCCGGTATCAGGCAGGCGTGTTGCCTCAACAAAAGGCAGGATTTATCAAACAATTGCAGTTGGACGGAAAAACGGTGGCCATGGTCGGCGACGGGATAAACGATACGGCTGCGCTTGCCCAGGCCGATTTGAGCATAGCCATGGGGAAGGGTAGCGATATTGCGATGGATGTAGCGGAAATGACCATTATCTCGTCCGATTTGACCAAAATTCCCGAAGCCTTGCGATTGTCCCGGCAAACAATTATCACTATCCGGCAGAATTTATTTTGGGCGTTTATCTACAATCTCATCGGCATACCCCTTGCCGCCGGTGTGCTGTATCCTGTAAACGGTTTTTTGCTGAATCCGATGATTGCAGGCGCCGCAATGGCTTTAAGTAGCGTAAGTGTGGTCGGCAACAGTCTCCGGCTGCGGAATTGTTATAAGTAGAAAGACCGTATTTGTCAATTGAGAGAATTAAAATATTTTTATTACGGATATTATTTTTATCTTTGTTCCAAAATACGGTAATTGATTATGAATTATAAGAATTTACTTATTGCATTAGGGTTCGGCCCTAAAGAAAATGCTGTAAATGTCTTCTCTAAGATATATCTACAGCCTGATAATTACGGTATTGAAGTTGATTTTGAGAAAAGTATCATCAATTATGGCAGCAAAATCAAATCAGAGAGTAAGACCACGCTCAATTTTGTACAAGATGAAAATTTTGTTGTGTTGGAATGTGTGGACAGGCTTTTGACAAAAGGATACAAACCAGAAAATATCATGCTTGAAAAAACATGGGGCGCCGGACATGGAACATCCGGACGGTTGGATATTTGCGTTACTCGCGACGATGGTTCGGAATATTTGCTGATAGAGTGTAAAACTTTCGGCAAAGAGTTCGACAAGGAATTTGCCCGCATGAAACGCGATGGCGGACAACTTTTTACCTATTTCAAGTTTAGCAATAAAGCAGACATTTTAATGCTTTACGCCTCAGAACTGCAAACCAACAATGGTGCTTGCCCCATTGTCGGTGCTTGCCCCATTGCCGGTTATCGCAATGAAATCGTAAAAATCGAAGACGATTACCGCACGGGCGACGTAAAAGATTTTTATGATAAATGGAACAAACTGACCAAAGATAACGGTGTTTTTGATTTGTGGGTAAAACCCTATAATTTTGAGAGCAAGGCATTAACGCCAAAACAGTTAAAGCCTATCTTACAAGAAGACAGCAGTTTTATTTTCAATAGTTTTCTGGAAATTTTGCGTCATAATGTTGTGTCCGATAAACCCAATGCTTTTAACAAGATTTTTACGTTATTTCTCTGTAAAGTTTATGATGAAAAGACAACAAAACCAAATCAGGAATTAAAATTTCAGTGGTTGGAAGGAAAAGACGACGATGTGCGTTTTCAAATACGCTTAACCAATCTGTATAAAGACGGTATGCGCGATTTTTTAGAAAAGGAGGTTACCGATTTTTCCGAAGCCGATTTTGATACGGAATACAACTATTTGGACGAAAAAACCAAACAGTCATTACTTCACAAAATCAATAAACTTCGTTTGGAAAAAAATAACGAGTTTGCCATTAAAGAAGTATATGATGAAAAATCGTTCAAGGAAAATGCCAAAATTGTAAAAGAAGTTGTTGTACTGTTGCAAAACTTTCGGTTGCGTTACAACAAACGCCAACAATACCTTTCCGATTTTTTTGAGCTTTTGTTGACTACCGGACTGAAACAGGAATCGGGACAGTTTTTCACTCCAGTTCCGATTGCTCAATTTATCATTAAAAGTTTGCCGATTGATATTCTGGTAGATAAGAAATTGGAAAAAGGCGAAACCAATAATTTGTTACCCTTCTTAATTGATTATGCTGCCGGCAGTGGTCATTTCCTGACCGAAAGTATGCACGAAATGCAACGTCTGCTTGATAAGAAAAATTCTGAAAATTACATAGACAGTACTGCAAAAAAGATAACAGGTTGGCATACTGACCATTTCGATTGGGCGACGCAATATATTTATGGCGTTGAAAAGGATTATCGTCTCGTTAAAGTAGGTAAAGTGGGCTGCTATTTGCACGGCGATGGTTTAGCTAATGTTATTTTGAGCGATGGTTTGGCTAATTTTGAAACTTCCGAATACAAAGGCAAATTGCATTTTCACGACAAAGATTTTCCGAAAGAAAACAAACAATTCGATATACTTGTGTCCAATCCGCCTTATTCGGTTTCGGCTTTCAAAAATGCGGCGCGAGAATATTACACCGAAAATGATTTTGAACTTTACGATATGCTGACTGATAACAGTTCCGAAATTGAATGTCTGTTTGTCGAACGCACCAAACAGTTACTCAAAGACGGCGGCGTGGCAGGCGTTATTTTGCCGAGTTCAATTCTCAGCAATGAAGGCATATACACCAAAGCCCGCGAAATCATGCTGCAATATTTTGAAATAATCGCCATTACGGAATTAGGCTCCAATACCTTTATGGCGACAGGGACAAATACGGTTGTGCTGTTTCTCCGACGCAGAAATAATTACGACAGTATAAATCTGAAAATCTCCATAGAAACGTTTTTTACTACCTTTAGAGATGTAACATTGAACGGCATAGAAAACCCTGTTGCAAAATACCTTAGTCATGTATGGGAAGGTATTGCATTTGATGATTATGTGACTTTGTTAAAAATATATCCTAACGAAGCAGTAAAAAATCACGAGTTATACAAAGAATACGACAAAAAAATAAAAGCAAAAACGCAAGGCGAAAAACACCGCAATATCATTGAAATAGAAAAAGAAAAGTTGTTGTATTTCATTTTGGCTTATCCGCAAAAAAATGTGGTTTTGGTAAAAACAGGGGAAAAAGACGCCGAAAAGCGTTTTTTAGGATACGAATTTTCCAACCGGCGCGGCAGCGAAGGCATTCACCCGATACAGCGCGGCAAAACCATTGACGAATGTACCCGATTATTTGATGAAGAAACATTCGACAATCCCGAAAAAGCAAGTACCTACATTTACAAAGCTTTTGCAGGAAATTATGACTATCCGATACACGAAAGTTTGAAAGAAAATATTTCCCGCGTTCGTTTGGTTGATATGCTTACTTTTGACCGGGCAATATTTGCAAAAAATATCTCTACGGCAATTAAAAAAAAAGTAAGGATTGAAAGTAAATGGGAAGTGGTGAAAATAAATCAATTGGTTGATATTGTTCGAGGAGCGTCTCCAAGACCAATAAGAGAATTTATTACTGATGAACCTAATGGTATCAATTGGATAAAAATAGGCGATGTAAAACCGAACTCTAAATATGTTACAGAAACCGAAGAAAAAATAACTCCGTCCGGCGCGGAAAAATCAAGATTTGTTAATGAAGGCGACTTTATTTTGTCTAATTCAATGAGTTTTGGAAGACCTTATATTATGAAGATAAAAGGTTGTATTCATGATGGATGGCTTTTGATGACGAATTTTGATTCTAAGTTAGATAATGACTATTTTTATTATATTTTATCAGCAAATATTGTTCAAAATCAATTTATTATTGCTGCAAGTGGAGGCACTTCTGTTGATAATCTTAATATTGAAAAAGTCGCACATATCCTAATTCCTCTCCCACCCAAAGAAATACAGGAAAAAATAGTGGCTGAAATTGAAGTGTTGGAAACGAAAGAGGAGAAGGCAAAAGAGCAGGTCGGAAAACTAAAAAATGAAATTACCGAGCTGGCAAATCGGTTATTTGGAGAATATAAAACAAAAAAAATAGGATTATTGTCAAATGAACCAATGTATGGTGCTAATGAAAGTGCAGTTGAAGGCAATCCTAAAACTGACTATCGCTACATAAGAATTACAGATATAAACGACAATGGAACTTTGAATAATGATTGGAAAACAGCTGAAAACATTGAAGAAAAATACGTTTTAAAGCAGGGTGATTTTCTTTTTGCCCGTTCAGGTGCAACTGCTGGAAAAACATTTTTATATACAGAAAAATATGGTAAAGCATTGTATGCTGGTTATTTGATTAAATTTGAAACAAAAAAAGAATTGTTGTTACCAGCGTTTTTAAATTTTATTTTGAAAAGCGATATTTATAAAGAATGGGTTTTACAAAAAAGAATTGGAACAGCGCAACCTAATATCAATGCTCAACAATTTTCTTCTTTTGAAATTCCTCTCCCTCCTCTTTCCACCCAGCAACAAATCGTTTCTGAAATAGAAAAAACAGAGGCGCAAATTGCTGTATTAGAGCAGGAAATTGCAGAAATTCCGAAACAAAAAGAAGAAATTCTGAAAAAATATTTGTAAATTAACCCCTTTTCATATCATTGTTACTAAGTGAGCGAAGCGAACGCATAGAAGACTCGCCTGCTAATCATTAATCATTGAATGCAAAAGTGTTACATGCTTACAATTACATCTGAGACAATGTGGAATGTACCTCATTTTTTTGGTACATTATGTAAATATATTTTCATTATTCACAATAAAGTTATATATTTGCTCTCCATATCAAAAAAAACAGCGTAAAATCTATGGAGGGTTGTTTATGAATATTATACTTTTAGGTTCCGGAGGAAGAGAGCATGCTTTGGCTTGGAAAATAAAGCAAAGTCCAAAGATAGACAAACTTTTTATTGCACCCGGAAATGCCGGGACTGCTCAGGTAGGCGTCAATGTCCCGATTGCAGCAACTGATTTTGTGGCCTTAAAAAAAACGGTTTTGGAAAACGACATTAAAATGGTTGTTGTAGGGCCGGAAGACCCATTGGTGAAAGGTGTTTATGATTTTTTTCAACAAGATGCGGAACTGAAAAATATTCCGGTCATCGGCCCTTCTCAGCAAGGGGCGCAATTAGAAGGCAGTAAAGATTTTGCAAAAGCATTCATGATGCGGCACAAAATCCCGACGGCTCAGTACCTGAGTGTAACGAAAGAAAACCTTCCGCAAGGCATTATTTTTCTTGAATCGCTAAAGCCGCCTTATGTTCTCAAAGCTGACGGATTGGCTGCAGGCAAAGGCGTATTGATTATCGACAATCTGCCGGAGGCTCAAAAAGAATTAAATGCCATGCTGAATGGTAGCTTTGGTAAAGCCGGCGAAAAAGTAGTCATTGAAGAATTCCTTTCGGGAATCGAATGTTCTGTTTTTGTAATGACCGACGGCAAATCCTACAAAATCCTGCCGGAAGCCAAGGATTACAAACGTATCGGCGAAAAAGATACCGGTCTGAATACAGGTGGAATGGGGGCTGTATCCCCTGTTTCTTTTGTTGACCGGGATTTTATGAAAAAAGTGGAAGAACGGATTGTAATACCAACTATCGAAGGGTTAAAAGCGGAAAAAATTGATTATAAGGGATTTATCTTTCTTGGTCTGATTAATGTAAATGACAATCCGGTGGTAATTGAATACAATTGCCGGCTGGGCGACCCGGAAACCGAAGTCGTGATACCCAGAATTCAATCCGATTTTGTTGATTTGCTGAATGGTATCGCACAAGAAAATTTAGCTGAAAAAAAACTGCTTATTGATGAGCGTTCCGCAACAACCGTTATGTTGGTATCCGGCGGCTATCCGGGCGATTATGAAAAGGGGAAAATTATTTCAGGATTAGATAAGACTGAGGACAGCATCATTTTTCACGCAGGAACTGTTGAAAAAGACGAAAAAATATTGACAAATGGCGGCCGGGTGATAGCAGTCACTTCCTACGGAAAAAACAAAAATGAAGCTTTGGCACAATCTTTCAAAAATGCGGAAATCATTGGGTTTGATGGAAAATATTATCGGAAAGACATTGGGTTTGATTTGGAATAATGAACATTGACAAAATTCACAAAGCGTTTGTATCCGGCCGTTTGTTGCTATTGTGCACGCTGCTTGGTTTTGTAGCTTTGCGTGTGTACGATGTCGGCGGCGATTGGCGTAACCCCCATTGCTGGGTCAGTACCTTTATCCAAATCGGCATTGCGCTATTGCTCTTACAGTTAAACCATGTTTTTAACATTATCAGGAGCCGAACCCTGCTTCCGGCAATTTTTTATTTGGTTTTTGCAAGTAGCGATGCATCGTTCGCCTTTGATTCGGCCGGGAGTATTTCCGCGTTCTGTGTGCTTATCAATTATTTCTTTTTATTTAATTCCTATCAACAAGCGGAATCACAAATCAATGCTTTGAATATTTCGCTTTCGCTGACTTTAGGGAGTTTATTCTGGCCGCAATTGTTGCTGTTTTTTCCTGTTTTCTGGTATGGTTTCCATCGTTTTCATAGCTTCAATTTACGGGTGTTTATGGCAAGCATCATCGGTGTTTTGGCCGTATACTTGTTTATTGTCACATGGTGTGTCTATGCGGGAGATTGGCATATTTTCTTTTCAGCTATACCTGAACCGGACAAATGCTTATCCATACAAATCCCGGATTTTACAGTATTGAATTGGATGGTTATCGGTTTTACTTTCTTAATCTGTTTAATGACAGGATTTAATTTATTTGGTTCCGGACTCTCTGAAAAAATCAGAACGGTTTCTATTTTGAATTACCTGTATATTTCTTCTTTCATCATTTTAATACCTTTTCTCTTACAAAGTGAATCCCAAACAAGCTGGTCGCTGATAATCTGGATTCCTGTAACGATCCTTATATCACATTTATTTACTTTGTCCAATAGGAAATACATCAAATACATGATGCTGTTTTTTTTCTTTTTCCTTTTAGGGATGAGCTTTTTGCAGCATTTTTACCCGCAGCATTTCTCTTTTTCCGGGAGGCCCTGGTATACGTTCTACACAGAAACCGGCTTGTAGCATCATCCGGCGAACGCTTCCTTTGGCACAATAAGTAGTAAGAATCCCGCCCGGATTCATCGAAGAAAATACTTTGTCGAATAATTCCTGTGACCAGACTTCAGGTTGCTTATCCGGTGCAAAAGCATCATAATAAACCACATCGTAAAATTCAGGAAAATCGAAATCCGAAAAGTCGGTTTGTATTTTACAGAGATTAAAAAACGGATTCAGTTGCACGGGAAACGCCCATTCACTTTGGTGTATTGTTTGGAAAAAGTCCTTATCTGTTCCCGGATAATTGAGTTTTTCCACAATTTCCTGCGGCAGTGGAAATTTTTCCAACCCGGTATAAAAAACTTTTACCTGCCTCTTTTCTGCTTCTAATGCTGTCAATAAAGCATTTAAACCCGAACCGAAACCAAACTCAAGTATACGAATTTCGGGTTTCAGGCATTGATTGAATCCGGCTTCGATATAAACATGCCGCGATTCCTGTATAGCCCCATTGACCGAATGGTAATGTTCGTCCAATTCCGGAACGAAAAGAGTGGACGAACCATCGGCGGTAGATTCAATAACCGGCATTTTCAACAAACGGCAATGAAAGTTCTTTTCTGAAGGCTGTAGCCGTAAACAAGGCGATTAATTCCTGCGCTTGATTGGTAACATGCACTTCAAAAGTCGCTAATTTTTTATGAACGTGCACCGCTTTGGCTTCCGCAAAAAGTGTTCCGTTTCCCACTCCCTTGAAATAACGTATGCTCGTTTCAACTGACATGGCCAGATTACCGTAAGCGTTAACCGCCGCCGCAAAAGCCAAATCTGCCAAGGTAAAAATCGCACCGCCCTGCACCACATTACCGGCATTGAGATGCATATCGCAAATATCCATTTTTGCCAAGGCTTTTCCCGGCTCGACTGCCAATAATTCGATACCTGAAAATACGGCGTAACGGTCGTTTTTAAAGAATTCTTTGATGGTCATAACTTGTTTTTTTTACAAATTTATATGCATTTTTCTATTTTTTTGATAAACAGGGTCCACTATTCCAACAAACGAATTTCTTCATCCACAGCTGCCCATGCCAAGTAGGACGGATGCACATGATTCAGGTATTTCAATATCTTGAACGCATTGAAATACTGAAAAAACCGTTTGCGAAAATTGGGAAGCGACGCCGTATGCCGGTTTATTTCCGCTATTTTCGGCAGGAATCCGTCCGTATTTAAAAAGGAAACCAGGTATTCCGGTAAATCCTGAATGAGCATTGCGGTTTCATTTTCTGTTTTTTTGAAAAAAGAATCTATCCGGTCGAAAAGCTGTTTTAAGGTCCGGAAAGCCGCGACCTGATAAGAAAGTTTGATGAACCGGTTTTCATGTAACATTTTCCGCAAAGCCGGGCCGGTTCCGAAAGGGACTCTATCCGAAAGCCTTGCTGCAGGATAAACTTTTGTCGTATCAATAAATTTGGTCTTCCCCAATGGAAAAACTTTCTGAAGGAAATAAAAATCTTCACCGGATTGTTGCTTCCCCATACCCCCCACTTTGAGATAGGTTTCGACTGTAACGGCAAAAGCGGAACCGATGGTGTAATACGGATAAGGATAGCCGCAAAAAGCCAATGCGGAGCGGTAATAATGCAGATACTGCTCATAAGCGTTCATGGCTTTCCGCAAGGTGTCCGATTCGTCCAAATGTTCAACCGGATGATGAAAATCAAGGGTAGCCGAATTCAATCCATATTGTTTGAAATTCCTGTAAATTTCCGTCAAATAATTCTTTTCTACTAAGCAATCGGCATCCAAACTCACGATAATACCCGATTTCCGGCCTTTGAAATGCTTGACGGCCTCATCCATCCCCAATTTCCGCGGCAAACCGGCCCCCGTCTGATGCCCCGGCAAGTTTTCAACTAAGAGGGGCGTCAGACAAAAAAAGGCTGAACTGTTTTCACGTGCAAAATCCATCGCTTCCAGGTAGGTAAGCCTGTTAAGTTCGGCAACTGCCTCGGAATTGATTTGGTAAGAATTGATTAAAAGAATAATTTCGACCTGAAAATCTCCCCGTGCGCAATCAAAAATACTTTGAAGGGTTTTTATTACGTCCGGTTCTTTATAACAGGGAATTACAACAATCAATCCAACTATTCTTTTATCGGTTTATAACGCGCATTCAAAAAAGTAACCACCTCTTTTGTAATATCGTAGGAATCTTCGGCATAAAAAATAGTACTGTTTTCTATGCTGCCGAATATAAACTGATATTTTACAGGTGTATTGAACACTTTCAGCGCCGACAAAATAGTATCTTGCACCTGTTTGTTTATCCGGTCTTGTTCTATAGCCAATTCCTCCTGAAGGCGAGATTGATACTCTACCAAATCATTCTGCTGTTTGTTTAAACGCGCTTCCTCCTGTTGCTGTCTTTCAGGCGTTAAATAAGCATTCGCTTGCGCTTTTTGGTAATAATCTTGCACTTGCTTTTCGAGCGCTGTGCGACGTTGATTAAAAGCAACGCGGCCATTTTCCAATTTTTTCATTATGGACTCATTCATATCAAGATAAAATTGATAATTCTTGATAAGAGAATCCGTGCGAATATAAGCTATCGGCAGTTTATATCCGATAGAGTCGGCATTGACGCCCGACTCCGGGTTAGAGGAACCTTCTTTCTTTGAAAACAGCAAAAAAAACAAAACAAGTATTGCCACAGCCAAAACTCCGCTAATAATGTAATTCGTACGATTCATAAATTATTTGTTAATTGTTTGTATAGGCTATATATCCAACAAATTGAATAAAGATTTCTCTCTATACTACCTGTCTTTCGCCGTGCAAATATAATTTAAAATATTCTTAAAATCTTTCATTTGTTTGATTATTGTGCATTTTTTTTGTATCTTTATGCTTTCAATTCACTTTTTAAACATACTTAATAATTTATTCTATGCAAATTACAGATTTAAAACCGACTTTGGTATGGGATTTTTTCCATCAAATTACCCAAGTTCCACGCCCTTCAAAAAAAGAAGGGAAAATAGTTCAATTTTTGCTTGACTTTGCAGCACAATACGGCTTAGAAGCAAAACAAGACGGAGCCAATAATGTACTCATCCTTAAACCTGCCACACCGGGTAAAGAAAACCTGAAAACAGTCATATTACAATCGCATGTAGATATGGTCTGCGAGAAAAATAGCGATATTCAATTCAATTTCGAAACGGATGCTATTCAAACTCGGATAGACGGCGAATGGTTGAAAGCTACGGGAACTACTTTAGGCGCTGACGATGGAATCGGCGTGGCGGCGGCCATGGCTATTTTGATTTCAAAAGATATTGCACACGGTCCGCTTGCCTGTCTTTTCACTACCGACGAAGAAACCGGTTTAACAGGCGCTTATGCCCTCCGGAAAGATTTCCTGAACGGGGATATCCTGCTTAATTTAGACAGCGAAGAATGGGGTGAATTTTGCATTGGTTGCGCCGGAGGAAAAAATACGATGGGTACTTTTACCTACGAAAAAAAATCGGTCCCGCAAGATTATTTCTGGTTCGAGGTACGGGTTAGCGGGCTGAACGGCGGCCATTCCGGCAGTGACATCAATGTAGGCTTGGGTAATGCCAATAAAATCCTCACGCGGTATCTGTGGCAATTGCGGCAAGAATCACCTTTGGCGCTTTCCCGCATCGACGGCGGAAATCTGAGTAATGCCATTGCCCGCGAAGCGCTTGCCGTTGCCGGCGTCCCGTTCGCATCCAAAGAAAAGGTGAGCACAATCCTGAATGTTTTACAAGCCGAACTTTCGGCCGAATTAGCGAAAGTAGACAAAAACGTGCAACTTTCTATTCAGTCTGTCGAAACACCGGCGTTTTGTATCGATGCTGACACCGGCAACAATCTTTTGAATGCACTCTATGCTTTACCGCACGGCGTAATAGGAATGAGTCATGAAATACAGGGCTTGGTAGAAACGTCAACCAATCTGGCATCGGTGAAAATGAAAGAAGAGGGAAAAATCTTAGTGACAACCAGTCAGCGCAGTTCTACCGGCTCTTTGAAAATCAATGTGGTCAATATCGTGAAATCCGTATTCAAGCTGGCAGGCGCGGAAGTCTACGAAACAGAAGGTTATCCAGGATGGAAACCCAATCCTGATTCCGCTATTCTGAAAGTCTCGGAAAAAGTATTTGAAAATCTTTTCGCTGAAAAACCCAAAGTAATTGCCATCCATGCAGGTTTGGAATGTGGCTTGTTCTCCGAAAAAAATCCGGGATTGGATATGATTTCTTGTGGGCCTACCATTATGGGCGCCCATTCTCCCGACGAAAGAATAGAAATAGCCACAGTAGAAAAATGGTGGAAATTCCTGCTTGAATTGCTAAAAGCGATTCCTGCAAAATAAAACCCTTTGGAAAACGTTTACTATTTGTATCCGTCATTGTGAAGGCGAAGGCTGAAGCAATGACGGTTTATAAAAATATTTTATTTCGCACTATGCCTAAATTGCATTGTTTACTGTATGTACTGCTTATTTCTTTGTCGGCGATTTTTTTTGCCTGCAACGATGGTTTTGAGGATTATTCCGTGAATCCCCAACACACACTTACATTCTCTACCGATACGCTTTCTTTCGATACGGTGCTGACGACGGTCAATTCACCGCTTCGGTACTTTAAAGTGTATAACAGAAACAGCAAGCCGCTCCTTATCTCATCTGTTACTTTAGCCGGTGGAACCGATAGTAATTACAAAATTAATGTTGATGGCTTTGCCGGATTAACATTCGAAAATATTGAAATCGGAGCCAAGGATAGTATTTATGTTTTAGTGGATATCAGACCGGTTGAAAACGGACAGTTTGCGCCTGCTTTGCTGAACGATTATGTGGTTTTTACTACGAACAATGTCCGTCAGGAAGTAGTGTTATCGGCTTATGGGCAGGATGTATTTACTTGGAAAGGCGTAACTTTGACCTCCGATTCGCTCTTGGACAATCAAAAACCCTATTTGATTTACGACAGTTTGGTTGTCGAAACGGGTGTAAGACTTACCATCAACGAAGGAACGATTTTTTATATGCACAACAATGCTCAACTGATTGTAAGAGGGACTGTAATAGTGAAAGGAAGCCTTGAACGTCCGGTTATCTTCAGGGGAAGCCGTACAGATGATATTATCGGTATCCCTTACGACCGTATACCCGGCCAGTGGGGTGGAATTCGTTTTGCAGCGGATAGTTACGAAAATGTATTTGAAAATGTACGTATCCGGAATGGAAAATTTGGAATGGATTTTGTGCTATCGGAACCCTCCCGGAACAAAATAAATATGAAAAATGTACTGCTGACAAATGTTTCCGGCACATTATTCAACGCGGTGAATTGTGATATTGTCGCTGAAAATTGCGAATTTTCCAATGCCCGGTATGCCCTGTTAAATTTAACCGGTGGTTCTTACCGCTTTACACATTGTACGCTTGCTAATTTTTATCCGGTCGCTCCGGATGCCGGATGGCTGAATTCCGACAATGAAACCCTGATTCTTGCCAACACATACTATCCGGAATCGGGAGAGGAAGAAAAATATTTTCCCATCCTTAGCGCGACGTTTGCCAATACGATTATCTGGGGCGCCAAATTGACGTCCGGCATCAAGATTGAAGAAACCCTTGCATCTGAGGTGCATTATATTTTCAGCAATTGCCTGCTGCCGAATGAAGGTTCGAACGATGACCATTTTATCGCTTGTGTTTTTCGGGAAGACCCTTTGTTTGCGGATAAGGATTTTTTGGATGAGGCAAAAGACAAGAATGGGCGAAATGTCTATGCTACTTTTGATTTCAGTTTACAGGAAAAATCGCCGGCACGCGCTATTGCCGACCTCGACATCGCAAGGTCTGTTCCGTATGATATAAAAGGATTTTACCGGTTCACGGACGAGCAACCCGACTTAGGCGCTTACGAATACCAAACAGAAAATAAATAATAAAATGAAACCAAAACCAATAGGATTACTTCTCCTCTTGCTATCCTTTTTTTCCGCTTACGGGCAAACCAATTTCCGGGTAATGTTTTATAATGTGGAAAATTTGTTCGATACCCTTGATAATCCGGAGAAAAATGACAACGAATTTCTTCCGGATGGCGCCAGACATTGGACCGTGGGACGGTACAACAATAAAATAAACAATCTCGCAAAAGTCATTACATCGGCCGGAGAGTGGGGTGCTCCGGCACTGGTGGGAATGTGCGAAGTGGAAAACGACAAAACACTGAAAGACTTAACGCAATATTCCCCATTGCGAAAAGCGGATTACCGTTATGTCATCACCGAATCGCCGGATATCAGGGGAATCAATACCGCTTTGCTCTATCAGCGGGATAAGTTCAGATACCTGATGCATAAAGCCTATACCATCCGGTTTCCTTACAATACCCGAAAAAAAACACGGGATATTCTGCATGTTACCGGTTTGGTTTCCAGCAGGGATACCTTGGATGTATTTGTTTGTCATTTCCCTTCCCGACGAGGCGGGGAACAGGAATCGGAAGCCGACCGCAAATATGTGGCGTCCGTCCTTAAAAGCAAAACCGATAGCTTGCTGAAAATCAGGAAGAACGCCTATCTCATTATTATGGGTGACTTCAACGATGAACCCTCAAATATAAGTGTATCAAATACACTTAATACAAAACCCATTACACGAAATATCAATCCGACCGGTTTATACAATTTGTTTCTGCCGTTTGAGAAACGAAATGATACGGGAAGTTATAAATACGGGAAACAGTGGAATATGCTGGACCAAATCATCGTTTCGGGCAATTTGATAGAAGAAAGTCAATCCATACGGGTGCAACCGTCTACCGCAACGATTTTCCGCCGTGATTTTATGCTGACAGAAGATAAAACACACGGCGGAAAGCGACTTAAAAAAACGTTTCACGGCTACCATCACGAAGGAGGATACAGTGACCATTTACCTGTATATGTAGACTTTACAATTACTACTTTTTAATCGGACTGCATTTATTTTGCCAACTCGGTTCGCAAGATTTTTTCAAGTTCGGGATCTTGCGGACGCGGCGCATCTTCTGCAACGACTTTTCCCTGTTTGTCGAAGACCAGATAACGTGGAATAGAATTAATTTTATAGTCCTTTTTTATCTTGCTATCTCCATTCCCGGCAAACAGATGAATACCGGGCAATCCTTCCGATTCAATCATTTTTACCCATTTCGCCTTGTCTTTCTCAGCATCAATTGAAACGCCCATAAAAACCACATCTACTCCCTGCATTTTCTTTTCAAGCGTTTTCAAATAGGGAAATTGCTGGCGGCATGGCCCACACCATGTAGCCCAGACATCTACTACCACCACTTTTCCCCGGTATTCGGAGAGTGAATGTATCTTTCCGGTCTGGTCGGGATATGAAAAATCGGCAGAAACAGCGCCGACTTTCGCTTCGTAAAGCGAGGCGCCGAAATCTTCCGCCCGCTTTTTCTGGTCGGGGCTTACCAAATAGCTTCCGTGAGTCTGCATGAAATCAAGATATTGATCGTACGTCTTGATCATCCGCTTATTATACAGCAAAAATTCACCTTTCAATACCGGATTGGGAATATATTGTATATCCGTAGTAAGCGCCAGAGAAGTGGGGATGTTATTCTCCATACGATTAAACATAAGGTAGTTATACAAGACCCTTATCCCTTCCGGATATTTCAGTATCTCGTCTGTTACAAATTTCTTTTCCGATACCACAGCATCATAATACGGAATCCTGTCTTTATCTGTCGGTTGGTCTACCCTGGGTGAAAAAAAGAAGGTAAGAAACCAACAATCCAGATCATAATCTATCTTATTCCTGAGTAGTGCATCAAACGCGGCATTTCCGCTGTTAACCGTTTTTTTGATGCTATCTGTTTTTCCTGCTAATTTCTCAAATTCCGGATAGAAGTCTTTGAAAGTGGACAGGGCGTTGTCGGCGCCGATGGTATATACCTTATTACAGACGCTCCGGGAATCAGCCAGCCATTTATACAGTTCCTTATTCTCTTTTGTATTGTCGCCTGCAAGCGAGGCAATTCCTCCGGCAAGTATATTCAGATTGGCCTTATCGCCGGCCCGTAAGTACAACAGGTAAGATAATCTGCCTACGCTTAAGGTATAAAACCCATCATAAGGCGGCACAAACAGAAATCCGTAAGTCCGGTCGGGACCGATTTTTGTCAATGCGATATCCTTGGTAGCGCCATTCTCAACAGCAGAAAGCGTAATTTCGTTTCCGCTTGCTTCCAGACTACCTTTTATCTCGGCATATTGAGCTTGTTGGGCAGAACATACCGAAGATAAAAACAGTACTATACATAAAATACATGAATGTTTCATACGCATTTATTGTGGATTTTTGTAATCAACGCTAATTACCTTTCCCAATCCCGTCCATTTCATATCAATCTGATAGCCGTCATCCGTAGGAGCAACCGGATGTTTAGCCAATTTCAGATTACCCGTTCCGTCTTCTACCTCATATAAAGCCAATTGTCCGTTTTCTCCCGCTGGTCCGCCGGGATTATAGGAGGCAATGACAATCTGGTTGGTTCTGGGAAACCGGATGGCAGAATTTTTTATCTTGCTGACCTTATATCCGGCAGGTAAAACCTGAGCGGTAATATCGTCTAAGGTAGTCATCGCACTGGTATTGATCCGGTACACGCGGTCTTCCGAAGCAAGAAACAAGTAAGGCAAAGTATTGTGGTAAGCAAAAAATTTGATATTATCCAAGTTGGCGCCGGCCGGAAATTCCGCCTTGCCGATTTGGTTTGCTGCAATCACAATAGCGCCTTCTACTACAGCTGTGGCTAAACTCATTTGCAGAAATTCATACCGGCCGGTTCTGTCGTTCCGGACAACGGCAAAACCGGTAGTGGTCGTCCGGTTGTCCATATAAAGCAAGCGATAATCGGGGTCCTGCCAATCGAAGTACGCTCCGCTGGTAAGCCTTGTTGTTCGCAAAAGCGTTGCAGAATTACTCGCTATTTCATTTGTTCCTGCTATATGCGCTTCAAAACGATTGTGTGTTTCGTCGAAGAAAACAGCGCCGTTTGATGTCATGAAAACATAAGGGGCTACTTTGTACGGCGCTTCACTGACGGACATGGTATTAACGGGAAAACTATAGAACCAACCCATAACCGCCCAATTATAAAAAAAGTAATTTCCACCGGTAAACAGATAATCCTTTCCGGATGTCGTACTGTGGAGGGCTATCGAAAATATCCTGTCTGCCACCAAATTACCGTCTGCCGGGCGATATTTGTTATCCAAGACCGTCAATCTGTTTGATAAATTAAATCCCGGTTGGTATTCCAAATTTTCCGCCCGCACCCGGTCGGTACTTTTATCGGTAAGCACCCAGATCGCATATTTCTTTCCACCTGCCGTAACGGAAGGAGAAATATTATCGCCATAGCAGACCAAATCAATCGGTTTACGGCCTGTACGCGGCAGTTCGGAATCGTAAATATCCAGTGCATTGTGATAATGCGTCAAAGTATCCCTGAACAGGGAAATCAAGTCAATATCAAAACTATCGCTTTCCTTTTCGCAAAGCATGATATAACCTACTTGCATCCGGTCTTGCACAACTAAGGTAAACAGATGATCGTACCGGACGCTGGTGTTTAGATTGGTTATGCAGTACATCAATTGATAGGTGCCTTCGGCATTGATTAATCCGCCAACCGTAATCGCCAGGTTTCTCTGGTCGGAAAGAACGCCGATAGACTGTCGAGGAGGCGTAGTGGTAATTTTCATTAAATGCCACTCATATTTGAAAACTTCGCTTTCCTCGCCTAACGAGAAAGCAAGTGTCGGCGCAATCTTCAAAGAATCGCCCAATGTCGTATAATAAGGCGTATCCTCATCATTGATTCCGGATATGCTTACCTCGTTGATTTCCAGGTAATCATAGTTACCGGTATCTTCGAGACACGAGGTGAAAGCGATTAGCAACAGGAGTATCATCCATCCCGTTTTTTTCTTTTTTTGTAAAATAGCTGTATTTGCCATTGTTGTAATTTTTATTTTTGCTGTATTTTTTTTCCTGTTAACGCGGAAGGTTATTCATTTTTATTGAAAGCTACCGCCATTGGGGCCAAGACTCATCACACTTCCATCGTCTTCAAGCAAAGGTTCGCCGTTGGTTTCCAAATAATTTGTCAGATACCTGTTCAGCGTTCTGCAAATCATGGTAAATATCTGTATCGGAAATTTAAGGGTGAACGCTGCGCTTGCAGTTTCCACTTGCGGGTCATACGAGAAATACGCCCGGTCTAAGTTACATAATTCACAAATCAAACGGAATTTTTTTTCCGTATAAATGCCCAAATAAGGTCTGAACCTTGCTGCATCGTAATACGCCCATAAATTAGGCATATCACTTGCGTTATCAAACATAATCCGGTATTCGGTCGCTATAATTTTCCCTTCATCATTGATGTATGCATGACGAGTGGTTGTATAATCAACCTTAAAATAATTGTTTTCGACCAAGCGGAAAACTGCTTTCAACTCTTTTCCATCCAGGTTGGACGTATTTTTCAGCCGTACAACGATATTGCCATTTCTGCTCCCGGCAGGCACAAACGATTCCGCTAAGAGCAATTCTACATCAACTCCTTCTGTTGCCGTAGAACTGGTATCTACCAGGATAAATTGAACCGGACGGTCGTAATCGACCAGATTTCCCATCACCCTGACGGGTATCCGGCAAATGGAATCATCCTTTATTTTGACATCGTAACCGAAGTGAATATAAAGAGAATCAATTACTTCAGTTGCATAATATTCAGAGGCATATCTGAAATAAATCTCATCGTTCCCACTGTACGTCGGCAGTTTTTCATATTCACAGGAACAAACAAACAATGCCATTGACAATAATACAAATTGAATATATCTTTTCATTACCATAAAATATTAACATTAATTATTCAGTTCTTTTTGTGGAACCGGAACAAGGTAATTATCAGGTGAGATATCTTTTGTTCCGGACGCAGAAGCGTTTATTATTTTCGTATTTCCCCTCCGTTTCAGAAAGAAAAATGCCTGTCCTTCGCCATAAAATTCTTTGTAATATTCCGTTTCGAGAATATCGTAGGCCTTTTCTTTTGTAATCGTAGCCGGGTCAGGCAAAGATGTATACTGCACCCCTCGATGGAAACGGAAATCATTCAGATAAGTCATAGCGTCCTGCACCAGTCCTCTATCAACCATAAATTCGGCAATAATATAAAACAACTCTCCCGTTCTTATCAAGGGTTGCATATATTCTTTCGGATTATAAACTTTGGTATCATATTGGGTAAACTTATTGGAAATAAGCTGCCCGAAACCGACTCTACTGGACGTCCACTGCTTTGCGCGGATATCTTCCCAAAGGGAGAGGTCACTCGTAGTAATATCATTTCGGAAGATATTGTAGCGCAGGTTATCTTCATACACGGTATAAGTCAGCCCTCCCTGGTTGCCGCCGGTATTGGCTTCCCAATCGGTGTGTAAATCCAAGTTGTGTATGCCGAACAATACTTCCGGGTAAAAAATAAAATCTTTGACTTTTTCGTCTGTAATATGCGCTTTATCAACCCAATAGAAAGGCTTTCCTGCGTCAGCATTTTCACCGAAAGCCTCGGAAAGCGCTCTTTGCGCCGTCGCTGCCGCCTCTTCCGCATTGCCGAAATACAGCAAGGTCCTTGCTTTCAATGCCAATATGGCAAAGTAATTCATCCGGAAATTGCGGAAATACTTGGTAAACAATTCTGTGGGCGCAATACTTTGGGAAGAAGTTTCTTTAAAATCCAATATTTTACCTTCTGTTCTTACCGGGTCGTTTTGCAAAAGTGTTTCTGCCATATCCAGATCGGCTAACAGGCATTTCTGAAAATCCGCAACGCTTATCGGGTCGTGGGGAATCACTTCCGCCGATTGGTTGTATGGGATTTTCTGCATATCGTTTATATCGCCGAACAAACGGAACAAGTCGAGGTGTACAAAAGCCCTCAAACCGTAAACTTCTCCAAGTAAGGCATTTTTTTTGTTTTCAGACAACACCGTTGTTTGCTGTACACTTTCAATAAACCGGTTCATTTTGAAAATAGCGTCATAAGCGCCAATCCATATATCCTCAAAAGATTTGCTTACAGTACTTTCACTGTATTTGTAATTTGATGTTTGTGTAAAATGGATGTAATTTGGATTGACGGAAATATCTTCAATGTAATAGTAATAATGCGCCAAAAGTTCCACATCGGTTGTTGTCAGTTTCTCCCCATACAAATCGGCGTCGGACAATGTTGTGTAAAGACCGTTCAATACGGAATTGATGCCCGATTCCGTAGCAAATTGCGCTTCGTCCAGATTTTTGTCTTTGGGTAAAGCCCCATCTAACCAGTCGGAACAAGCGGAAATACAAAACGGAATAAAAATTAGTACTGTATATAATCTGATCTGTTTCATTGCTGTTATTATTTAAAATAGTGCGGATAAATTCATAATCACCGATCTTTGGAAAGGATAGTCGGTACTTCGCTCAACCTGTATTGAAGTCAGGTTGAAGAAATCTTCCATAGAGAGGCTCAAGCTCAAGTCTTGCAGCCTTACGGATTTCAACCATTTTTCACCGGTAAAGTTCCAGGTCAGTTTAGCGGATTCACCTCTCAGGTAATTATTTTTCTGTACAAAACGAGAGGATACAGGCGTCCGTTCGGTGGGACGAGTTACCATTTCTATAGATTTGAATTCGCTGATATCACCGGTTTCTTTCCAACGGTCGTACAAGGCGCGTTTGTCCTGATTGTATACCATACTCTCTCTTGAAATGTTCTCAACCTTGCGAAACAATGCCGTATTGAAAGTATGAGCGCCCATAGAATAGCGCAGATTTGTGTTCAACATTAACTTTTTGTAGCGAATGGTAAAACCGACGATACCTTCAATGTCCGGTCGGCTGTTGGCCACCACTACCCTGTCGTCCGGATTATACACCGTGGTAGGCTTTCCGTCTTTTGTCTGGAAAATTTCCAGACCGGTAGCCGGGTCTATTCCCAAGGAACGAACCGCCCAAATATCTTCCGGACTGTTTCCGTCAAAATAATGCTGCAACGATTGTAACAACAATTCCGAATTATCTTCTTGCTTGTAAGCTTCGTTTAATTGTTCCAGGGAATTGGCAAATCCGCCGTAAGTGCCTTTAGTGTGTCCGCCGGTAGCTCTGACGCTTAGCAATAATTCGTCTTTCGGCCGGTTGATAATATTGTAAAACACTTTGAATTCATAACCTTCGGTTTTCAGGTAACCCAAATTGAGCGGGTAGTAGGAAACACCTGTTGATGGGCGTTGACCAAGCACCACAATTTGCGGGTCAGTAAGATGTCTGTAAGCATCCAAAGTGATTTTCAGGTTATTGTCCAGAAGCCCGGCATCTAAGCCGGCCGACAGTTTTTCGACGACCTGCCATCGCAAATCAGGATTACCTACTTGCGAAAGATAAGAAGATTGTCCGAAAATATTGCTTCCCACATAATAAGAATAGATAGAACTGGTGGTTACATTTATGTTCTGATTTCCATTGGTACCATAAGACCCTCTCAGTTTTAACTCAGTTAACCATGCCCAATCTTTTGCAAAGGCTTCTCTGTGGATGTTCCATCCCATACCGGCCGACCAGAATGATTGAAAGCGTTTGTTCCGTCCGAAATTGGTGGAACCGTCCATATTATAAGTTACATCAAATAAATAACGAAAATTATAGTTGTAGTTGAAGATGCCTATCAAACCTAAGATGCGGGTTTTACTTGTTGAATAGTCGGGGCGTTTCCCCGGATCATAAGAAAACGCATACGATGGATACCCGACCGCGCCTTCGGGAAAACCTATAGCTTTGAATGCTTCGGCGGTCTCATTCGTTTCTTCTATATTGTATCTGCCGATAGCCGTAATATTGTTTTGCCCGATAGATTTTAAATAATTCACAGACGCATTGGCTTTGTATGACCAGTAAGACGTGTAGGCGCTCTTATAAGTCCCTTTTTTGTCATAAGTATCATTGTCAAACGAGGAATGTCGCGGATCTACAAAATCAATTTTATTTTCCGTATTGCGTTTCAAACTCAGGCTTGCCCGCAACAACAAAGATGAATTGATTGTCCAATCAAGGGAAGTATTGTTGGTCAAGTTGAATATATTTTTGTCATGCCGGGTATTCAAGGTAGCATTGTATAAAGGATTAACGGCAATAATCTGGGTATTGTCTGTATTCAAGAAATTTTCAAAAATATCTAAATATTTCGGAATGGTTCCGTCTGCCTCTCTTTTGCGATAATACGGATTGGCGTTTACAAAATCAGAGAAAGACCCCCAAGGTCCTTCCGCCGCATTGGTTCCGGACAAACTTATATTGTTTTGAATACTCAAGCCTTCTACACCTCTGTAAACAAGTTTAATGTTTCCGCCATACGTATCGCGAGCGGAACCTTTCATGACGCCGGGATTGTTTTTGTAATTGAAACCTACATTAAACAACAGATTTTTTTCACCGCCGGAAAGCGTTAGAGAGTGCGCCTGAGTAAAGGCGAGCCGAACCGGCTCATTCAGCCAATAGCTATCCACACCGGATTGTACCCATGCCAAACGTTCATAATAAGATGATTGGTTTGTATACCAATCATCAATTGTCGGAATAGAAACATCATAACCGTCGCCATACATATAGCTGTAACGTCCCGCAAGGCGTTCAAACTCTAATTTTTCGGCTGCGTTCATCATGTTGTACACGCTCAAATCAGGCGCAGCTAACTGAAAATCACCACTGTATGAGACAAAGAATTTTCCGGAAGCCGGACGGAGCGTTTCGATAACAACAACGCCATTAGCGCCTTTTGAGCCGTAAATGGCGGTAGAACCGGCGTCTTTCAAAATCGTAATGGATTCAACGCGGTTAATGTTCAAGTCATTTATTTCCTGTAAGGTGGCTTCAAATCCGTCTAATATAAACAAGGGCAAATTGCCGGTTTGCGTAGCCGAAGCTTCGTCCTGGACGGAGGAGATGTTCATGGTCGTTTGCCCACGTATCTCAATGTTTGCCATCACGTTCGGATTCGATCCGGACAGACCGTTTTCCACAATAACAAATGCAGGGTCTAATGATTTCAAACTTTGAATCAAGTTAGTGTTCCCGATGGATTTCAATTCCTCCTTGGAAATTGCCGTGTAAGAACCGGTAAAACCCATTTTGTCGCGTTTAACAATACCCGCTTCAATTACTACTTCTTGCATTAATTTAACGTCTTCCTGTAGCGTTATTTTCAGCAAGTCTTCCTTTCCTGTTACTTTGTATTCCTGCGTTTTGAACCCAATAAACAAGAATGTAATCACATCTCCTTCTGCAGCCGTGATGGTAAACTGTCCATTTCCATCGCTGGTTGCAGCGCTTTTTGCTGTTTTAATAGTAACGCCGGGAAGCGGCCCTTTGGTTTCAGCATCCGTTACAACACCTTTGATAGCTTGCTGAGCTATAGCTACCAAGGGAGTAAAGGCAAAAACCAGTACACATAGAAATTTCAATAAAATTTCGATAGCGTCTTTCCTCATGTTTAGTTTATTAATTTTTAATGTTATTTCGAATACTTTGCAAAAGTATAATAATTTCTTTGAATATGACATACATTACTTAATATTTAACAAAAAAAACCTTGTTTTTTCGCATAATCATTAATATATCAGCGCAATTTTTGTATCTTTGTGGTTAAATTATATATATTGCATGCACATGAAACTGATATTATCTGTTCTATTAGCGCTTTTTTTCGCATTCCCCTCTTTTTCGCAAATCGCTCCCAAACGGGAATTTCGCGGAGCCTGGATACATGTTATCGGCCAGCGGCAGTATAAAAACATGCGTCCCGACGAGATGAAGCAATACTTTATCAATATGCTCGACCGGCTTCAGTCGTGCGGTATCAATGCCATCGTATTTCAGGTACGTCCTACCGCAGATGCATTTTATTATTCTGAAATAGAGCCATGGAGCACTTACCTGACAGGCGTTCAGGGGCAACCGCCAGCCGGGAATTTCGACCCTATGGCATTTCTTGTCGAAGAAGCGCACAAACGAAATATGGAGTTTCATGCCTGGCTGAATCCTTACCGGGTTACCGCCTCGGAAAACGATGTGCTTTGCGAAAGCCATCTTTATTACCGCTACCCGGAACGTTTTGTCAAATACGGAACCCAGATTTATTTCGACCCGGGCTTACCCGAAAACAGGAATCATATCTGTAAGGTAGTAAAAGACATTGTCGCCCGTTACGATGTAGACGCTATTCACATGGATGATTATTTCTATCCTTATCCCATAGCCGGTGAAGCGTTTAACGACAGGGTGAGTTTTACTAAATACGCTTCCGCTCAAGGCTTCGGCCCCGGCGATACGGATGATTGGAGACGCAACAATGTGAACCTGCTGATAGAACAAATCAAACAGACCATCCTGCTTACCAAATCCTGGGTGCGATTCGGTATCAGCCCTTTCGGCATCTACCGGAACAAAAAAAGTACGCCGGACGGATCGGGCAGCGAAACCAACGGCTTGCAAAACTACGATGAACTTTATGCCGATATTCTGCTATGGACCCGAAAAGGTTGGATAGATTATTGTGTCCCGCAACTGTATTGGGAAATCGGAAACAAAGCGGCAGATTATGAAATCTTGGTTGAATGGTGGAGCAAAAATACCAACAAACGGCCGCTTTATGTCGGGCAAAGCATCGCCCGGACAGTGAAAGTTCCGGACACAAAGTTTCCGGACACCAACCAGTTGCCTCGTAAAATGCAATTGGTCGGAATGTTTCCGGAAATAGAAGGAAACTGCTGGTGGCCTGCATACAATATACTGGATAACACCGGCGGAATTGCCGATAGCCTGCAAAATCATTACCAGACCTATCCGGCTTTGATTCCGGCCTACACGCATTTACACAAAAAAGCGCCCAAAGACGTAAAATCGCTCAAAGCCGAATGGACGCCATCCGGTTATCTCTTGCATTGGAAAAGAAACGGAGATTCGCAAAATCCTGAAAAAGCGCAATACTATGTTATTTATCGCTTTCAAGACAAGGAGAAAACCAATCTGAACGACCCCTCTAAAATTGTTCTGATCACAAAAGATATTGCTTACCGCTTGCCTTACAACAAAGGGACAGCGAAATATAAATATGTCGTCACGTCCGTCGACCGCTTCCACAACGAAACAAAAAAAGGAAAATCCAAAACCGTGAAGTTATAAAGAGGGAATATGCATTCTGATGCGCCATTCCGGCGGGTACAAATTGTTGGCCCTCGCGCCTATATTCTTGATAAATCCCAAAGGATGATTCCGATAACCGACGATGATATATCCTTTCGGAAAATTGCTGGGTATGTCGTGCAAGGCCTCTTTCCGTAAGTATTGCAAGGCATTTTCCTTGTCAAGTTCCCAAAACGGGAACTTTCCCTCCGGTAAGGCGGAAGACATAGCCAAGGCATGCGCAGGAATCATATCCCTGCCTTTCATTTCACCCAAAGTCACGCCCGCCGACACGATTTTTAATGTGCTTTTCAACAAACGATAATCAGGATAAAAAACGGAAGGAATAGCGCCGAAAACATTGCCTTCCCTGAAGATGGTAAAATCGTCCGGGGAAGAAAGCCATGTTTTCAAGTCGGGCGAAGGCCCGATTCCGGCGGTTTTGCCACTGTCACTTCGTTCGGAACGACGCAGAAAGGACTTTTCCCGACTGTTTCCGGCAGTCATTGCGCCGTTTTTTCTCAGTCCTGCGATAAAGAAACCTTCTCCGCGGGTTTTGTGAGGCATGAAACGGTGGGGGGCTTCCAATTGTTCGGAACCCATTTTGCTGCAAATCCAATTGATATTGTTTTCATTTTCTTCCCGGTTGTAGGTACAGGTGCTGTAAATCAGGATGCCTCCGGGTTTCAAGGCCGACCAGACGCCGGCCACAATCCGCCGCTGACGCTCGGCGCAAAGCCTTACATGATTGACCGACCATTCCGAAACTGCAAGCGGGTCTTTGCGGAACATGCCTTCGCCGGAGCAAGGTAAATCAGCGACAATCAGATCATAAAATCCGGTCAGTTTACCGATATCCGACGGATCATTACCGGTAACGATAACAGCAGGATTCCCCCATTTGGTCAGGTTTTCCGACAGGATATTCGCCCGCTGACGGATTACTTCGTTGGCCGTAAGGAGACTGCCGTCGGGCAAGATTGAAGACAAATGCGTAGTTTTTCCCCCGGGCGCCGCACACAAATCCAGGGCTTTCACCGGCTCTTTTACGTATTTCCTGATATAATATTCCAAAAACATGGACGATGCTTCCTGCACGTAATAACAACCGGCATGGAAAAGCGGGTCAAGGGTAAAGGAAGGACGACTGTCGAGGTAAAAAGCATCCGAAGCCCAAGGAACGGGCGCCTCTGTCCTTTCCTCGGAAAGGAAGAAATTTTTTCCCGGATTCAGGCGGATACTCACCGGACTTTCTTCCTGCAGCGCCTGCTCAAATTCATACCATTCATTACCAAGTAAGGGCTTTGTCCTTTCAACAAATGCTTCGGGTAACCGTATGTACACCATAATGCGCTATAATTAATATAATATGACAAAGGTACATTTTTTTTGCCAATTAAAATGCACCCCTTTATTTCTTTTTGACAAACAAGTTTTATGTAATAATTATTTAAATTTTCTTAAATTTTACTTTAAGGCAACTTTTTTGCATTAAACAAACACAATTTTGCCCTCGAAATTTCAATTATTAATCATTTTAAACATCTTTTTATTATGAAG
>JAITQA010000046.1 GCA_031289145.1 Dysgonamonadaceae bacterium
TTTTAGTTTACTTAACACTACTTATTAATTCCATAAATCCTCAATGGGGTGATCTTTGGAATAAAATAAGTAAAATGATATATTGAAGTTTCATAGCACCTCAAAAAAAGTTTTAGCCATATGCGCTCGTTTCTCTTTTCATTTGTCTTGAACCATGATTTTAGTAAGATTCACTTGATTATCAAGATTTAATCCTGTAAATCTTCTTAATCTTGGCAATCTTTTCAATCTTGTAAAAATCCAGGTTCAGACTATTTTGTGCTGGAGGCTAAGCGGAAGCCCAGATTGCTGTAGCTAAAGTCAGGCGAATTGAAATAGCGATACGGAACACGCACGTTCTCTTCAATGCTGCTCAAACTACCGCCACGAAGCACGCGACCATGGCCATACGAAGGCCCTGCCGGATTGGTCTGCGAATCGCTGCTATAAGCGCCGTACGGATCGCTGCACCATTCACGAACATTGCCGCTCATGTCATAAATGCCTAACTCATTCGGCAATTTCTGTCCTGCCGGATGCATTTGTCCACCACTGTTTTCTGTATACCATGCCACATTGTCTGCCGTATTGCTGCCACTGTATTTGTACAGAGCGGATCGCGCTCCACCCCTACAGGCATACTCCCATTCCGCTTCCGTGGGTAAACGATAGTTCTTGCCGGTTTGGGTATTGATTTTCCGGATAAATGCCTGTACATCGTTCCAACTTACCCGTTCTACAGGCAGGTTGTCACCCTTGAAATAGGAAGGATTACTGTCCATGACTGCTTTCCATTGCGCCTGCGTGACTTCGTATTTACCGATGTAAAAATCGCTTAGCGTAACCCGATGCGCCGGTTTTTCACTATCATAGCAGTCGTTGCCCTGCTCGGCGGTGCAGCCCATGGTGAATGTGCCGCCCGCGACATAGACCATGTCGATGCCATACTGATTGCCCGTCACATTGTCTATCAAATTGCCAGATGGTTTGCCTTGCGCAGTACACAAATCGTATTGTTTTTTGGCATTGCGATCTTTTGGGTTCAGTTTCAGTATTTCGTTGTACTGCTGCGCCGCTTTTTCGTAGTTTTTTTCTTCGAAAGCATAATTCGCAATTGCAAGATACTGAGAGCATTTGATGGCATCGTTGATTTGCTGAGCGACGTTTTGGGTCGTGTTTTCTTGCATTTCGAATAATCGAAGGTTTTTTATGGCACACGCATAGTCGCCTGCCTCTAAGCACTTGTCCGCTTCCTGCCGGTAGTCCTGGCTGTAGGCCAAGCTGACGGTGCAGCATAAAACCAAGAGGATTGGTATTTGTTTCATATTGAATAAATTATGAATTGTTGTTATTTACCTTCGTCGACTTCGTTCAGGGAACAGGGTTGTTTGATCTTCATATTTTGCTGTTTATTTGTAAGCCACAATAACCGTATTTTCGGAAAAACGGCCAAACATCACAGGGACTTGGCTTTTTCCCGTTCCGGATGAGACTTTATTTCTTACATACGTGTACATCTCTTTTGCCGTCACTTTCTTGTCTTTATTCGTATCTGCTTTGCCCTTAAAGGCTTCTATCAGGTAATAGGTAAAAACGCCTTGTCCCAATTCTGTGTGCTCTTCCGAATATTGATTGCCACGGGAAGACATGAAAACAATAATATTATTTGTTTTCAGTTTCGATTGGTCATTAAAGGCTTTATAGTACCCGGCAATCGTGTCTGGCGGCAATGTTTTACTTTGCCCTTTCTTGCGTATACTACCGGCGTGACAGGCATCTGCAATACAAATTTTCACCTTTGCTTTTGATTTTTTGAAAGCAGATTGAATTTCTTCATGTTCAAGAAAAGTGGTATAATCACCACAGTCGTACTGGCAAAAGGCTCCATTTATGCCGTGTCCCGAAAAGAAGAAGATAATCCGGTCGGACGCTTTGGCTTTGGCGAATTTAGCACGCATTTCATTCAAAATATTCTTTTCCGTTGCTTTTTCATTCAGCAACAGCGCCACGTTCGGATTTTGTTTTCCGGAAGTCAGTACTTTATAAAAAGCCTGGGCATCGGAAGCCGCATATTTTAAATTGTCTTCCGGGTCTTCGTAGCGTGAAACGCCCACAATAACTGCATAAACCTCCGCTTGTAGTGTGAAGCAAGTGAATAATGCGAAGATTAATAGATTGATTTTTCTCCTGCTTAAAATCCTCACCCCCGGCCCCTCTCCAGAAGGAGAGGGGAGCGTGGGGCTTTCATGCCCTGGGGCGTTTGTTGGACATTTCTGTTTCATACGTATAATGAATATACCCCGCAGCCCCTGAAGGGGGAGTCGGGATTAGATTTATCAATTGCAAATGTAGTCATTTTTTTATATTTCAATTGTTTTGAACCGTGATTTTAGTAAGATTTACTTGATTACCAAGATTTAATCCTGTAAATCTTCTCAATCTTGTAAAAATCCCGGTTCAGACTATTTTGAATTGGCGGCTAAGCGAAAGCCCAGAACGCTGTTGCGAAGACTGGGCGGGAAGTTGAGGCGAAACGGAACACGCACGTTCTGCACACTGCCGTACCAACTGCCGCCACGCCCCACGCGATGTGAGCCTGATGAAGGCCCAGTCGGGTTGGTTTGCAAACCGCTGCTGTAAGCGCCTTTCCAGTCGCTGCACCATTCCCAAACATTGCCGCTCATATCGTAAAGACTCAACTCGTTCGGTGATTTTTGTCCTATCGGATGCGTTTGGTCGCCGCTGTTTTCCTTATACCATGCTACATCGTCGACTGTATTGCTGCCGCTGTATTTGTAGTGAGCGGAGTACGCTCCACCTCTACATGCATACTCCCATTCCGCTTCCGTGGGCAAACGGTATTTTTTGCCGGTTTGGGTATTGAGTTTCTTTATAAAAGCCTGTACATCGTCCCAATTTACGTTTTCTACCGGCAGGGTGTCGCCCTTGAATTGCGAAGGATTACTACCCATGACCGCTTTCCATTGCGCCTGCGTGACTTCGTACTTGCCGATATAAAAATCACTTAGCGTTACCTGATGCACAGGATTTTCAGCATCATTGCAGTCGTTGTCTTGCTCGGCGGTGCAACCCATGGTAAATGTGCCGCCCTTGACATACACCATTTCAATGTCATCCTGATGAGCGCTTACATTTGCCGTTGGCTTCAGTTGGGCAATGCATACATCATATTGTTTTTTTGCTGAGCTGTCTTTCGGATTCAGTTTCAGTATTTTGTCGTACTGTTGCGCCGCTTTTTCGTAGTTTTTTTCTTCGAAAGCGTCATCTGCCAAAATGCGGGCTATCAGGCAGGTTTCCACATTCCAAACTTCTTGATTTACGTCTTTTCCCGTATCATCGTGATAAAGTAACAGGTTGCGTTTTGCGCAATTGTAGTCACCTGCTTCTAAGCACTTGTCTGCTTCCTGCCGGTAGTCCTGGCAATAGGCCAAGCTGACGGTACAGAATAAAACTAATAAGATTGTTATTTTTCTCATAAGATTGTATTTATTTATCAATTGCAATCCAATAATGCGCGTCTGACCTCAGCGGTGTTATTGAGTTTTTTTGCGTATTCGAAATGTTCTTTGATGTTCGAATCACACACTCCATCATTGATTGCTTTCATTGCTTTTCCTTTTTCAAGAAATTTGTTGTACCCCGTTGTATTGCCGGGGGATAGCTGGGAAATTTTTTTATAGAGCCGGTATGCTTCCTCCCATCTTTTAGTGTTGAATGCCGCATCGGCCTGGCGCAAAGTTGTATTTATTTCCGCCTGCTTTTGCTTTTCCTGCTCTTCCTTTGATACACTCGCAGTATTTCCACTATTATTTTCCACGGGAACTGATGCTTCTTGCTTCGGTTCAGGGGTAGCAATCGCGACCGGTTCGTCAATGACTTCTTCGGCGGGTTCGTCAGTGACTTCTGCAACCGATTCATAAACGACTTCTTCGACAGGGGCATCGGATTTTTTAGGAAATAAGAGGAGAATCGCTATCACAATGACTATTGATACTCCGATTATTACCGACCATGAGAAGGTATGCTTGCCGTTTTTTTTACCTGTTTTCGTAGCATCATTTGTTTCAGCGTGAGTATTAATTTTTGGAACTACAGGAGAAGGCGTGACAACTTTATCGGCAATTAATTTTGTTTTTTCTTTCAGCCTTGTATCGCAATCGGCAATTTTTTGTTGCGTATCCGAATCTTCCGGTTTGTATTTCAAAGCCTTATGAAAACTATTTTTTGCCTCTAAATAGTTTTTGCTTGCAAAATATGCCGCACCTTTTTGAATCAAATCACGGAATAGGAGATCATTTTGCGCCAGTTTTTCTTCCTCTTGTAGTGCTCTTTTACAATTTGCTATTTTCCTGTTTAAGTCGTCATTGGTATTTATCCAATAATAGGCTTTTTGAAACTTACTTAATGCTTCGTTCCATTTGCCGACATCGAAAAGTTTTTCTCCTTCGCTCAGTGCATTAGTGTAATCGGCTTCTCCAGCCATTAAAGCATTTTTAAAAGAATGTGCATCTTGAAAACGGTCAATACTTTTTATATTCATCGCTTTAAGTACAAGAAAATCCAAAAAAGCAGAGATATTGTTGTCTATATCCGAGGGGAATGCCAAACCGGCAAAACCGGCGCTAATTGAACCACTATCAGGCGGCACCATTCCGGTGAGGCTGAAATATAAACTTGCACCCAAGGCATAAGTATCAATAGTGGGGCTAAATATTTTAAGCGAATTAATGTGGCTTTGTTCCGGAGGCGAAAACCCCTCTTTTCTGCCTGACAATAATTTACTGGTTTGTTTTACGTTTCCGGTTTCATCGTAGCTTAACGATATGCCAAAGTCTATCAGCAATGCTTTGTCCGTACTGTTGTCGATCAGGATATTGCTGGGTGTAATATCCAAATGCAGAATTTTTTTTTGGTGTACAAGTTCCAAAGCCGAAGCAATTTGGCTGATGTATTTTACCGAATCCTCCACAGAACATTTGCCTTTATCTTCCAGATTGATGCCATCAATATAATCCATCACGATGTAAGCGGTGTTGTTTTCTTCAAACACATCTATCACGCGCACAATATGCGGATGCTCCAGTGAGTTCAAAATGTGCGCTTCACTAATCAGTTTTTTACGCAAGCGGGCAAAATCCTCGCTTTTATCTGTGTTGGTGAAAGAAATAGTGGTGGTAGCATCTTTTCGGTAACAGAATTCCTTATAAAAAAATTCTTTAATAGCTACTCTTTGTTCGCCGGATTTTTTTAATCCCAAGTTAGTTGTCACATAAGAAATCCACGTAGCACGATAGGTTATACCAAAACCACCGCCCCCCAGGTGCGCATCAATTCTGTATTTTCCTTGTTGCAGGATTGTTCCCGGTAATAAAGCCGAACTATTTTCCATTTTCCTTCTTTTTAGCTGTATTTTCTTTTACTTTTTCGGTTTGAGGGTTTCTTTTTTTCTTCTCATTGAAGACACCCTGATTATTGAGCATTACCCAAAATGCAGCGCTTAATGCAATGACAATTGCAATTATTATTAGCAAATACTTATTATTAAAAGCGCGTTTTTCCTTATTTGAATGGCTTGGATTGATAGCCCTGTTGGGAGTTTCGACTATTTCCTCTTTTTCTGCTTTTTCTTCTTCTTCAAGCGGCTTTGTTAACTCTTGTTGAAGTGTTTCGTCTTGTTCCTCCAATTGGATAGATGCTACCTGGAGCAGGATACAGGAAAAATTATCGTTGGCATTTTCTTCACAAAGCGATTTAATCCGGTCGATTTTATCCTGATTGCTGATGTTTTCAAATAGAATCTCAATCAGATTTTCATCGGAAACAGCTTCCAATATTCCATCGGAACATAAAAAGAAATAGTCGCCCGGATCTATGTTTTGCGTTTCATAGACATCTACTTTTGTCGGGCGATTGGACTTCCCGGAAATAGCATGCAGCAGTATATTTCTTTCAGGATGCACCAATGCCTGTTCTTCGGTTATTTCACCGATATCTACCAAGTGGTTCACATAAGAATGGTCTTTTGTTTGAAAAATAATGGCATTACTTCTCAAATGGTAAATTCGGCTATCGCCTGTATGCACCAAACTTGCTCCCAACTTGTTGAAACAGGCAAGCGTGAGGGTAGTTGCCATCCCTTTGGCATTCGGATTATTTTCGATGTAATGATCAAATTCATTTTCAGCGTGGTCTAATGCTTTTGAAAAGTATGTTTGATCATATTTTTCTGTTGGGTTGGAAGAAATGTAGTTTACAAACGAATTAAGGGCTAATTCGCTTGCAACTTCCCCCTTTTCACTACCGCCGACTCCGTCACAAACGAGGTACAAGCCTTTTAGCGGATTTTCCGTCTTTTCATTGGGATATATAGCATCTTCATTATTTTCCCGTTTCCCTTTGTTATGTAAAAACTGATGTGGATATAGTTTTATTTCCATTGTTTTAATTATTATGCCGGTTTAGACCAATACTGTTTTACCTTTCGGTTGGTTCGAAACTAACAGGGTAGCTTCTTTCTCATTTTTTGCTGTTTTATTTGATTTGAACACAATCTTGGTTCTACCTGCCTGAATAATATCGCTGTCTTGCAAGATATACTCATCCCCTTTTTTTAAGGCTTGTAGTGTCACGGTGTTAATGAAAGTTCCATTCAAGCTGTTACAATCGGAAAGATAATATTCATATACATTTCTTTTGTTCTGCTCAACAGCAATAATAAAATGGTTACGACTCATGTAATCATCATCCGTTTCAACCATAATATCACATGGGCGAGTAGTTGATTTTTTCCCGATAATCTGGCGTCCAATCTTCAAAGAATAGGTTTGAAGCGGTGCATTTTCATCATGAACTACTAACCATCCAATACCATTATTTTCATTGCTATTTTCAGACGTCGGACGATTTTCTGCGTTTCCCTGTATGCCCTGTTTTTCTACCAAAGGCTTTACATCTTGAGGGACAAATGTTTTTTTGCATATCGGGCATAAAACCGTTGGCGTTCCTTTTTCAAAAGCCGAATCTGCAACCTTTATTCTTGAAGCGCAATGCTCGCATTTAATCATCATAATTTTCTGATATTATTAGTGTTGACATTACGCCCAATCGATCATGTCTGCGTTGGGATCGAAATCCATAGCATTATCTGCGAGTAAATCATCCGAATAGGATGAAGTATCAATTGGGATAGAATCATCCGTTCGTACATCAATAATATCTCCGTTTTCTTCATCAATATCCATTTCTACGACTTCTCCGGTTACAATATCCGTTAAGCGGACTGCATCTACAAGACCATTGCCGTTGGTATCAATAAGTTCACCGTATACCAGTTCTCCATCTTCCAATTCGATCAAGCCTTCCTCAATAAGTTCTCCGGTCACAACATCTTCGTCGATGGGTTCTTCGGGTTCATAAATCAAATTGTCGGAATCGACTTCAATTAATGCGTAATCGCCTACATCCAAATCGGTTGTTTGTACATCGGTCGAAATATCCGCTCTTGCAACGGAATTGATAAATTGTTGGTGTTGTTCCGGGGTCATTCGTTCCAATTCACTTGGATAATAGGTGGAATAAACGGTTCCTTCGTGAACGAAAAGACCGCCTGCCCCAAGCTCCATCCGGGCAATCAGTTGTGCATCGGAAAGCGGCATATCATCTTGCACCCAGGTAGCGATCGGGGCTACATCGTGAATGACGATACCGTCATTTTCGTAAAATTCATGATCGGGATGGTTATAAATAGCTGCTGAAAATTGGGTTTTTTCCGCAGGATTCATTTCCGCCCATTCCTCTTTGTAGTAAGTACCATACCATCCGTCATGGTATTGAAAATAGCCGCCCGGCCCCACTTCGGCTCTTGCGGCGGCAAATGCTTCACCAAAACGCATATCATCCGTTACGCAGGTTGCTATCGGCAATTCTCCGTTGATCACATATCCGGTTTCACCGACTTGTTGCACTTGTTCTGCGGGTGTCGTCGGACTTACCGGCGTCTCTTCCGCTATTGGCTCTTCAGCTGTCTGAGAAGGCTCATCTTCCGGGTCATTTTTAGCCAAATGCGTATTTAAACCGAGAAAAACAGCTCCGGCAGCAGCTCCGGCGCCTGCTAAACCAAGATTGCGGATCGCAGCGCCTGATTTGGCCGCTTTTGCAGGCTGAACGCCTGGTTGTTGGATTACTTCTTCCAATTTTGTTTCTTCTTTCATAACTTTCTATTTATTAATAATTTAACATTACATATTGTTTTTCTTAAAACTTTTCTGACAATGCGGACATTTCCCTTCCTGCGCATAGTAATCCCATGAGAATTGTGTTCCTAATGACTTGCTACATTCAGGACATTTAAAACTGCGTTGTAAATCTTCATTCAATTGTCGTAACTCTTCGCCACTACCGTTAGGAACAAAAGCGCTTGCAATTGCTCCTGCAACAACAGATATTACGATGAAGTATTCTCCGATAAAACTTTTGAAACAGAATCCCACGCCAATTATGCCTAACATAATTACCAGTCTGATGAATCCGGATTTGCGTTGATACTTTTTGGTAATATCTTTCCGCTTTTTCTGTGCGTTTTCCCAAACCGCTTTCAAGTTGTAGAATCCATCCGTATAAATGGTGTTTAAAGGTACCGGAATTGAAGGAATATTTCCAAAGATTTTATCAAGTTCAAGATAAGTATCTTTTGACAAACGAATTTCGTCATTCGTACTCACATGTGCCCTCCTAACGGGATGTCCGTTAACAAAAGTGTGATTGGAAGATTTCAAGTCTTCAATCAAAAAATAATTCTCCTCTATGCGAGAAATTTTCAGATGATGTTCACTGATATCCGGTTTATCAATTTGGATATCGTTGTCTATTCCCCTGCCGATTGTTTTTATTTCCATTTTCTTTTCCATTTTACAAATATCGTTTCCTACGCTACATCTTTATTGATTCATATATTCATTAAATAATTGTGAGTTAATAATTTGAGTAAGTATATGCGAGCGGATTTCTCCATAATTGCTCCAACTCACGTTTAAGAAAACCGTATAAAATTTTGCATTTTCCGGTTCACGTTCAGCGCCGGACAAGTCTTGATTTGAAATTAAGAAAATAGCCAAATGGTCGTCCCCAAAACGGCTGTTTTCCATATCTGCACTTGTGCCTGACTTGCCGTAAATAAAGAAAACTTGCCCATCATTGTTTCTGATTTTTGCTGTTTGATTATCCATAAATACACTTCCTCTGATTCCACGGAATGTACCATCATAAAAAATACGATTAAGGGCATAAACGATTGTATCCCTGTGATATTTGGCAAAGCCATTCCATGCGGATTCAAATTTAGAATAAGAAAGATTATCATTTTCAAAGAATGAGGGTACAAAATCTTTATTCAATGTCAATGTTCTTGCACAGTATACAGCCATATCCATTGGCGAGATGCGAATGGGCGAGCCTCCGCTTGTAGGGTTGGCAATGGCATCTCTGAAACTTTTTGCCCGGTCTTGCTGATAGAAAGTCGCTTGTTCCGGCAATATCCAGCCTGTGGTTGAATAATTGCGCTTTCCCTTTTTCTGCAAGAAATCGGCATGGGTGATATTGATTTTTCGAGATGGAAATGTCTCTTTGTTATCCGTGAGTATGCCGTAATTTGTTCTCAAACCTGTTGCCAATATGGATTGCTGATTGTTGAATAAACTGTCGTTCACTCCGGGCCAGTGAACAGAATCCAAATAACAAGTTGAATTGCCGATCCTCAATTCAGGAAACTTCCATGTATTGCGCACGGGATTGCGTTGGAAATTATAATTGTCTAATTCCAAAGGTGTAAAAGACCCCAGAAACAACATCACCGAATTGTACAAATTACTTGATTTTGTGAGGTAAGTGACAGGTGTATAATGGGCATTGCTACTATAATGGGGAATTTTCCATTTGGCTTTGATGCGGCGACCGGCATAATTTTCCACATAATTAATGTTATTCGCATCATATTTTGCATTACTATTATCCACCCCATTTTGTACGATTAGATTTCCCCATCCTCCGGGAAAATCGTATTGCGAAGTCATGGCGGTGTACATAATCGGTTTGGTGGTGGAACCGTTTCCCGGATTGTTGTTGATTAACAGGCTTCTGTCGCCAAATTTTTTGCGTTCGGTACCGGAATTGCCCATATTGATTATTTCGTCGATATAATTATAACTTGCAGCCAAACGATTGGGGTTAAACTTGCGATTTTTGCCATGATCCATCATGATGCGCACATTGCCGTTTCCGTCCAACACGACCAAATTGACGAAATTGTCGTTATACATTGCCTCTTCAATCAACGAATTGATGCGATTGTTTAAGGCAACGTAATTTTTTGCACGATAATATTGCCGCAATTGATAACCAAATTTTTGTAATTTCGTATTTATACTGTTGATTTTGGAATAAGTTGATCCGGTTACAGAAAAAATCCCATTCGTTTCGATTAATTGTAAATGTGAATTATTACGACTTGTTTTAGCAGCATAATTCAAATTTTGGAATCTGTCCAACTGCAGGTAGAAACGTCTATCTGCCGGACGGTTCATCTGTTCGGTATTCAGGCCGGCATAAGTTCGGTTCAACATGCCGCCGATAGCATCCTGCAAAGCCATATCCAAGGTTACGTTTAGATTTTGGTCGGATTGTTTCTTTACATTCGAACGTATATATTCAGTCATATTGTATGCCCAGATAAGATTTTCTTTTCGGGGATAAACATGCCTGTTTTTGCCGTTTACCCACATATAGCGTGCCAATATTGCACCATTTTTATCCAGCAAATCGCCTTTCCAATATTTTTTATTGTCGAAAGGACTTGAAAGATTGTAGAATCGTTCATTCAAAGTGAGCAGGTATATACCGGACTTTCGTTTTAAATAAATAAAGTTGCTGCTGTTTGCCTTGTTTTTTATTTGTAGAAACTTTTGGTATTCATTGTTTAAGTAAGAAGGAATATATTCCATGGTATCCGGCTGTTCTTTCAGGTAACTGTCAAAATGAATAACCAATGAGTCCAAATTACGAAGCGATCTGTTGTCTTCCTGAAAAGGGACAAACCTGTCGTTGAGTTCATCAATAACACGCTCTGTTTTTTCCACAAAATCGCTCATGCCCAAATCCGTTGCATCGCTTTTATTCGGATTGATAAAGCGGATTATGCTCATACACGAACCCAGGGCAACAATAAGAACGCTTATAAAAAACAATCGTCTCCATTTGGGTGAGTGCTTTTGCACACTGCTCAATTCGCTGTAAATATATTTCTGATCGGAAGATTTCGTCCAAAGTGCAATAAAAAAGAAGATCAAGAGGTAACAAAGCGAAGCGCCCGAATTAAAGACAATAAATGGAAAATCCTGACCGATAAAGATAAACCGGTTAGTAGCCGAAAGCCATACAACGAATGCCAACATGAATACCAGAATCAAAACAAACAAGTCAATATTCATGAATGTGTTGAGTTGGGTGCTTTTTTCATAATACGGCAATTGCTGCCGTTTGTCGAAATTGAAATAAATACGGCTGAATAAAGGAATCAATAGCAACAGCCATAGAAAAATGCCAACCATCCAGCCATGTTCGGATATGACATAACGGATGCTTATCAAATCATTGGCTTGCGTAACATAATTTGAACCGATACCCGTATGCGGCTTGACATCCATAGTTGAAACCATGGGGCTTTTATGGCTATAAGTATTGATTAGCCATTGATTGTGAGCAGAATTAAAGAAACTGGCAGCATCCCGATTATTATCAATATCTTCGATCATATCCGATACTTTTTCTTTAATTAACAAAGAACGGAAATGAGTGTTTCTCATCAGATCATTCACTTTATCGGATTTATAGAACATGCCGAGTACGACTAACGACGAGAAAACGGCAGCAATAATCAGCATCCTTGTTTTAACTTTTTTCTTTACTTTTTCATTCCGACACTTGTATACATTGTAACAGAAAAAGTAAACCAATGGAAAAACGATGAAGATAACATAGCAGATCACCATAATTGAAAGGTCTTTAATCCGTGAGGTTAAATTCCAAAATACAATTAGAAACGCAGGGACTATAATCAGGACAAGAAGCGAGATCACGGTTAAGCGATGCGGTAATTTCTTCCATTTTTCATCCAAGTAATCATACCATCTTGCCACATTGCACAGGACGTAATACGTTATGGAACTGAGGAGGAAAATAAAAGCAAAACCCATATCGCCCAGCAAAGAAAAAAGTACTAAAAACCACTGTACGTGGATTTGAGCCGTTGACTTTGCCAATTGTTTTTCCTGTTCCGGATTTGGTCGTGAGTAGGTGTATTTGAAGTAAAGCGCAGTGAGTAAAAAGACGCTTATCGGAATCAAAATAATTGTTGTCGGAGTACGATAACTCCAAGCAGCAAAAATGGAAAGAATTTGAAAGACGAGCCAAAAATTCCAATGGGTTGATTTGGCTATTTTCGGCACAATTTTTTCTATGATTTTGGGCAATTGATAAATTTTACAAAGGAGATATATCACTAAGAAAAAGAGTAATAAGAGGATAGAGGTACTGTATCGATACAAAAAACCAATATGGGATAAAGAACCCACCGTGCTTTGCCGAAGCAATGCAAAATGATTTTCCGAAATACCTGACAATGGTGCAAAAACCCCTGCCCGCCATTGTAATATAAAGCGTATGCTAATCAAAGTAAGAAGGATAAAAAGGAATGGCGCTTCAAAAATTTGGACAGTTTCAGTGCGTAAACTGCTTTGATTCTTCTTTTTGAATAATCGAGATGGAATAGCGTTAATCAGCAGAATCAAAATGCCGGTAAACAGGATTACAAATAAAACGGTATTTATGCCTAAACCGTTTGTACTGCGCAAATCTGTAATCTCAAATAAGCATTTTACACGGCTATCATTGGTGGATAGCGCAAATGTTTCTTTGCTTTCAATGGCTTTGCCTGAAACATTATTGTCGGGATTGTTCCGGTCAGACCAATTGATACGCAACGGTTCAAAGCTTGTTCCGATGGTGTAATTGATTGTTCCGTTGTAATAATATGCGGAATTTGGATTGCTTAATGCTCCCAGATAAAAAGCGTTCCTCGTATCAGCGTCTAACAAATGATCTTCGGAATTTGTAACGAGGACGCTGAAATTTTTGTCTTTGTTTCCTTCCTTAAAATGAAATTTAGGGCCAAAATGAACGATGATTTTATGTCCTGAATCACCTTGTTCATACCTGTAAATTAACGAGCGATAGTTCCCTGCAACACCGGTAAAGAAACGTTCGCCTTGTTGTAAAGGTACGTTAATGTTGGGAATTGTAGATTGATTGGGTATGATTTCTTCATCAATTGTAAGTCTCAATTGATTACTGTTCAGGATAAAATTCTCTCCGGGATAAAATAACAAATCGGCATCGGGATTAGGATATGCCGGATTGAAAGCGCTTCGCAATAACCATGCATTATCCAAAATAGCCAATGCATCGTCGGAAAGAAATAACGAATCACATTTCTCAACTAAATCGGAAATTCTTATACCTCTTTTGATTACAATTCCTAAATCGCTATTTAAAGTATAATTTTCTGCGCCGTTACTTATTCTGTATTCATATTCAAAAACGTCCTTTTTAATTGCAAGACCCAAGAATTTTTTCGGCGTTTTATTAATTTCAATGGCAATAAGGGTATCCGTTTCATTATTGTTTATTTTCTCAATAGCGAAATGATTTCGGATTCCTTGCGTAAAGACCGGATTTTTGAGGTGAAATACATTTCCTTGGTGTTCATCGCTATAAACAGGTTTTAAGAAATTACTTCCCTGTATTGAATTGCCTTGCAAAAACAGTTCCCCGACTTCATCCTCCCAGACAGCGCTACCCAGATTGTCGGAAACCAAATTCAAACGATCGGTATATTCAAATCCTTTTTGCGCCAAGCTATATACCTGCGTGTTGGAATAAAAACTGAATGGAGAATATTTGCTTCCGATGCCGAAGGCAAGCCAAAAGCAAGCAACAGTTAAGAAAATGCCATAAGTTGCTGTCCTGTTTTTATATGTCAATAATTCGAAAGCATTCTTTTTCCCCTGAACAATTCGATACCAATTGAAAAAATGCTGGATACAGATAAAAAGACAAAAAGCTACGACAGAAAAGAAAGTCGGATAAACCAAACAGAGAACGAAAAGCCCTAATCCAACTAAATCAAGGGGCGTAAACCAATTGCTTATCTTATTCATAGTGTTATTCATTACTTAATTTGATATTGAATTTTATTCTCTGAGATGAGTACATCCAAATCGGTTATTCCATAATGAAGGCAAAACAAAGAATATGACAGCAGGTTTGATGGAATATTTCTGCCGTCAAACTGCTGATTGTTTTGTTCTGCACTCATTTGCTGAACATGAAGGCCATTATTCATCATTTCGAAATTGTCGTGTCCTGCATTTCCGGTTTGTATCAGATTATTTTCGCGTCTGTTTCGGATATAATCACGGAAAATCACAGATAGTTCCAAACTGTTTTTTAAGAAAAGTAAACGGTCTTTCTCGTCCTTAACATTTAACCTGCCGGGATTTTGGATAAAAGATTCGTATCGTTCAAACACCTTGTTTAAGAATTGTTTATCCTGATTAAAGCGTTTTGTTTGCTCAATAATGCCTTTCAACAAAAGATAAAAACTTAATTTAATGTCTTTGTTTACAATTGGCAAATTGTTATATTCCTCCAACCATTGATTTCCGCTTTTTGAGATTCGTGCAAAATCTTCAGCAGAAACTGAAATATGTTTCTGAACGAAAAACCGGATAATCAGATTTTCATCTTCGGTTGTATTTTTTGGTTTACCTTCCTGTTTTATGGCTTTTAAGGCTTCTATTTCACTATAAAGTCTTTCATTCTCAATTTGGCATTGTTCTAAAGAATCATACAAATCCGTCTTGGTTTCTTTGTCTTCTAATGCTTTGGATATTTTAGAATCAAGTTGGATAATTAATTCTTTGATTTCGTCATTATTGCTTTGCCTGCTTTTCTTCAATTCTTTTTTTAATTGATAAGAAATAAAAACCAAATAAAGCAATAAGCCTAAGACGATTCCAAAAATAATAATGATTACAAGAGCGGTAGTATCGGTAAACAAATTTCTCTGCGTAGTTGACAAAGCCTCGTATGGAGAAGCTACCAAAGTGTCTTTTGCAACTTTGAGCGAATCCAGAACTAATTTCACTGAGTCAGTTGATGTATTTAATGTGCCCATAGTAATTATATATTAAAAGGGAAAAATGATTCGTATAACATGTTACTTAAAAGACGGTTAGTGTCCTGCTTCCATGGGTCAAATTCAGCGAATTTCACTTGTCCTTCATTTCTTTTGTCCCGGTATTGAATTAAAAATCCTTTTCCGACAAAATAGCCTTTAGCGCCGTATTCCCTGTTTATTTCATCCGGCATTTCGTATCCGTTGAAACGAATAGCAGAACTATTATCTCTTGTTGATTCGGTAATAAACTGATGTCCTTCATAAAACAATTTTCGTTCGTACTTATCCATATTATTTTTAATATCTGAAATTATAGTGTTGGAGAATAATATTCCCGATAATTCGGAACCGTTGTTTACCCCAGCATCCTTAATGATAGCTCCAATGATGGAGGCATATTTAAAATAGTTTGTATCTCCATTTTCCATACTGATTGGATAAAAAGAGAAATGAACTGTTTTCCTAATCTCTTCTTTTAAGATAGCCGCTTCGTGTGCCGCAGTTTCATTACGCTTTCTACTTCCCCAAACATTTCTTAACTTATTCTTAACGCTTCTCTTTTCAATCTCAAGTTCAAAATCAATAATTTTTTCTCTCAGACATTCTTCCAAGCGATTTTTTAATGGAACGTATAGAAAACATCGGCCACTGTAAACGGCAATGTCTATTTTATTTTTAGGATGTTCCGGATTCCAAAAGTCGGCGGAAGTTAGTTTGAACAGTACGGATGCTGTAATGTTATCAATCCGTTTTTTTATCTCTTCTGGAAGATGCTTATACTCATTACAAAAAAACATGGAAGCGTGTTTATTGGCATTGAGAAGACCGATAAAACCGTCTAAATTTTCACTTTTCAATAAATTATATGCTTTCCAATAGAATGAATTTTCAAGTATGGCTTTTTCTTCGATTGATGAGTTCTTTTTCATTTCATCAAAAAAGTTTATCAAGTGAAGTCTTTGCTGATACTTTAATCCACGGATATGTTCTTTAATTGTCGTAATGTTTATTGATGAAGCATCCCAAGCATCGCAATAGGACTTTAATAATTGTTTTTCATTATCGCTCTTGTCATCAGGGATTAAAAGAATGAACTCCCTAATACATTTTATCTTCAGCCGAGGACTTGATTCCTGCTCACGGATTTTCTCATATTGATCTTTTAGGTAATGTTCATTTGCGAACTTTGATACTACCACTTGTACCAATTTATCTATCTCGTTCATCAAACTTTCTTTTGATAATGATTTATTGAGTCGGTTAATAAAATAGTCAAAAAAAGCATAAGTAATCAAATCACCGGCTCCGGCAAACCCTGACCTGTACAACGAAAAAATATGTTTGTCATTTCCCTCTTTAACAAAACAAACGCCAATATCCATTGTGCCTTTTCCACCGTCAATCGTTAAGACCATTTTACCACCAAAATGATTATTTCTATCTAACTTTATTTCTTTGATGATAGCCGCTTCGCTTTCCGCAATAACACTCACTTCAACAGCTATATCTAATTGCCTGTCTTTCGATAAAACTTGTTCTTTTATTTGGTTAAAGTGGCGATAAGTATATTCAATCATATCAAATATTTCTTCGTGCCGATAAATATTCGGAGCTAAAAGACGAAGATTTATGCCTATCGTTTTTGCATTTGAATGATCAACCTCAAGTATGGATGATAATAATGTGCGTACAAGCGTCATCGTTAGTTGTTTCCTGATATTCTCGAATATCCTCTCCAGATGTACGGTTCCCCCACCTTTTCGGCTTAATGAAATATTGTCGTTAATTCTCCAACTATGGAAATCATTATTATGTAGTTTATACAGCTTTAAATTCGGTAACAAATAACCCTCTGCATTTGTAGTTTCTGTACCCTCAAGTAAATGAATATCTTCGTTAAATTCTGCTGTTGAAAAGATTTTAGTTTTATCTTGGTGATCATGGCTCAAAATCGGACTTATCGGAAAGACAGAACGGTAAAGATCTTTTTTCTTCGAAGTGTCTTCTTGCCAAAATTCGGATGAAGTATTTTTTAATTCATCTTTGAGTTTTTCAATGATGTCAATTTTTTTTGCATACAAAGGATTGATTGTATCAGCGTTAATGTATTTTATCTGTGATGATTCGGAACCGAAATCGACAGCTCCATAATATATATGCGCTGCCTCAATAAATGTAAGAGAAAAGGTGTCATAATAACATTTTTCATTAGGACCCAATTTGATATTCACATTCAAAATTCCCTGGTATCTTACATCATTTTGATAAACAACAATCTCTTCGTCATATACTTTCATTGTGTATTGTTCAACTTTAACCGGATCATCCTGTTGCTCATTTTTATCCGTCATTAACAGAGAAAGTGTATTCCCTTTTGAATCAAAATTCAGGTTAAATGATAAATCACTCAATTTTATATTCAATTCTTCTTTTTCTTCTGAAATAAGGAAATATGAATCAATCCTGATACTAAACAATTGTAAATTTTGTTGATTGGGTTTACATTCAATTATATAGTTACGTGTGACACCGGCATTATTATCTTGTGCGTTATCCGCTTTTAAGCAAGCATAATGAATCCGCCAATGTTTGCTATTGTCGGGGCGTATTGTTATCGGTAAATAAAACTTATCCATTGTTATATTGAAATTTATTTTCTTAGTAAATACATGATTGATATAACTATCAAAAAACCAGTTAGAAAACACAAAACACCGACCAAAATATTTCTGATTGATTCGGATTTTATCCATTTTTTGAATGCGCAATTCTTTTTCGGCTTCTTGAATGGTTCTTCAGCTAAAATTTCTTCTCTTGTTTCGATTGTCTTAACACGAGGCTTGGATGGAAATTTAGCTGCAATCTTTTCCAATCTATCTTTATAAATGGCGGATTGCATGAACTCGTCATTTTCGCTGCTCACTTTATCAATAAAAATTTCAGGAAAAACCGCTTTGCTGCTGATCGCATTATAGTCAATTTCATTTTCTATTTCTTTTTGCAAAGCAATTATTAGCACGTCATCCATTTCTACCGAAATCGTTTCCTTTGTAATACTATTAAAAATACCATTATGCCTTATCAAAAATTTATTTCCCCTGAAGTGTAAAACACACAAATCGCCTGTTAATAAAATATTCATTTTGTCTTCGACCGGATAAATCACCGCCAGTCCATTCATCTGTTTTTTAACATTTTCGTTTAGAATCAGCGTATGGAAAATAGCGCTCTTCGTCTTTAGCGCTTCTTCGTCAAGATAAAAATCGTTGGCTTTTATTTCAGCTATTGAAGCAAGCAAGTCTGAATGCTCAATGCTGTTGTTGGTAGATAAAAAAACGTATGAAGTTGCATCTTTTTCATTCTCAGAATTAAAAGGAAACTTTATTGTTGCCTTTACTCTTGAGATATTTACATACAAAGAGTGTAGTGTAATCATTGTATTATTGGGATTTAAATTTAAATACAAAGATATTATAATTTTTTATAATATATATACAAGGGAACTGAAATTACGGATTCATTATTTATCAATTCAATTAACCGCCTTTATCAAAAGAACACTTGCAACTGTGTAGCAAAAGCATTGTTTTTGCCAAGCGCCTTGTCGTTCGTATGAATATAATTCAACTGAATACGTACAAATGCACCCATTTAATCCACATTTGCTTTATTTGATAATTTTATTCTTATATTTGTGCTAAGTTAACATTCAATAATGTCGGATAATAAACATATTGTTTTTGAAGAAATCTATCTCAACTACTTTTCCAAAATGAAGAATTTTGCCAAAGAGTATGTCCTGTCGGATGAAGATGCGGAAAATATTGTACAAGATATTTTTCTGGAGCTTTGGGAGAAAAGAGAAATACTCGGTATGCCGCTTAACATTATTGCGTACTTATTTACCGCGATAAAAAACAGGTGTATCGATCTTTTGCGGCACAAAATACTTGTAAAAGAAGTGGCGGAAAAATTGCAAGAAGAACATCTCTTTACATTGCAAATGAAGTTTTATTCGCTGGAGGCATTCGATCAGAATTTGTTCGTGGAGAAAGATATAGAACAGATTATTACGCAGGCGATAGATGCGCTTCCGGAAAAATGCAAAGCAATATTCATTAAAAGTAAAATCGAAGGAAAGAAGCAGAAAGAAATAGCTGCTGAGTTGAACATTTCGGTAAATACCATTGAAACACAGATGAGTATTGCCTATAAAAAATTAAAATTACTATTAAAAGATTACTTCTTGATTTTCCTTTTTCTACTTTATCTGTAAAAAATGATTCCCTTTTTGGCGGAATTTACACCGTGGTTCGTTTATATTATATAGCAAGAAAAAGAATAGATGGACGAACGAATACAGCAATATTTTCAAAAAGAATTAAATCCTGCGGAACGGTTAGCTTTTCTGCGAGAAGTGGAATCCAATGCTTCTTTAAAAAAAGATTTCATCGCATATCAAAATCTGGATGCAATGATGCATCTTTTTACCCCTGTTTCAAATGAAGATGAAAATAAAAGCGCTTATGTTCGTTTTGTGCGAAAAAGAAAGAAACGCCGGGTTCTCAGATTTGCCGTCAGCAGCATGAAATATGTGGCAACTGTTTTAATCGTTGTTATATCGACGTATTGGACTGTTGAACGTTATATGGTTCCACACGACCGGACAGCAGCAACAAATACTTTGTATGTGCCTGTAGGACAACGAGCCAGAATTACTTTGCAAGATGGGACAACGGTTTGGCTCAATGCACAGTCTACCTTAACCTATCCATCTCATTTTGGAGGCAAAGAACGACGTGTTTCACTGATAGGAGAGGGCTATTTTGATGTTGTGCACAATGAGAAAAAACCTTTTATTGTAAGTGCATCTCAGGTGGAAATGATGGTATTGGGAACCAAGTTTAACGTTTACAGCTATCCGGAGGCCGGTTATACACAGACCAGTCTGATTGAAGGCGCTGTCCGTGTGTCCCTTTCCGAATCACCTGATACGGGCATTGTCTTAAACCCGAATGAACAGGTTTTGGTTCAGGAAGGGCAAATGACACTTGAAACAATCAAATATCCGGAAATCTTTTTATGGAAAGAGGGTATCTATAGTTTTAATGACGAACGATTAGAGAATATTGTGAAAAAACTGGAACTCTATTACGATGTGAAAATTATCATTAAAACGCCTGAACTGGCAGACTTAAAATATACCTGCAAATTTCGACAAAGAGATGGTATTGATGAAATTCTCCGGATTATCCGCAGGATACATAAGTTTAATTTTGAAAAGGATAAAGAAAAAAATACCATTACGCTCAGTTAGCAAACGCAAAAGAGAAAATAGATTGTTAAATTTTAAAAAGAAAAAGAATATGATATAAAAAAAAGAAAAACACAACAAAATAACAGGCGACAGATGTACCACCATCCATCGCCCGGAGAAAAGTAAACACAGAAAAACACAATTAGTATTCACTTTACATTATGCAAAGATATGAAAAAAAATCCTTTGTTAGTATCCTTTTCCACACAAACGCTGTGTGTTAAAGGTTTTTTAAGAATCATGAAAACATCCGTATTTTTCCTATTTGTCTTCATTTTCGAGTCGATGGCGATGAGTTTGGAAATTCAAGATGAGGTTATTACCCTAAAAAGCAATTCTTTATCTATTGGAGAATTGATTTCGGAGATTGAGAAACAGTCCGATTATCTGATTGTTTACAGTACCCGTGAGATAGACATTAACAGGAAGGTATCCGTAAAAAATCCGAAAGAAAAAGTTTCCACAATTCTGAAAGAAGCATTTGAAAAAACGGATATCGGATATGAATTCACGAAAGATTATATTTTGTTGTCAACGAAAAAAAATCTATCGGAGAACAATGCTACACAACCGGTTCCTTCTACTACTGTTACAGGAACCGTTATAGACGAAAATGGTGAACCGGCAATCGGTGCGAAGATCAGTGTTGTTGGAAAATCCATAGGCACATCGACTGATACCAAGGGTTATTTTTCCGTAAATACCCCTTTGGGCAGTATTATTCAGGTTTCATACCTTGGGTATGTTACGCAAACGATTACAGCCACAGACCGGGTATTGAATATCGTGCTGAAAGAAGACACAAAGACTTTAGATGAAGTAGTGGTTGTGGGATACGGAACCCAGAAAAGAAGAGACCTTACCGGCTCTGTTTCATCCGTCAGCGCCAGTCAACTAAGAGACATTCCCGTTACCTCGGCCGCACAGGCGATTACCGGGAGAATGGCCGGAGTGCAAGTGACGCAGACAGAAGGTTCGCCGGATGCGGAAATAAAAATCCGTATACGGGGAGGCGGGTCTTTAACGCAGGATAACTCGCCTTTGTATATTGTTGACGGATTCCCGGTGGACAATATCAATGACATTGCGCCTACCGACATCGCCTCCATCGACGTATTGAAAGACGCTTCATCTACTGCTATCTATGGTGCACGCGGTGCAAACGGGGTAATTATTGTAAGCACCAAAAGCGGTTATGAAGGAAAACCCAAGGTCAGTTATAATATGTATTACGGAACGAAGAAAATTACCGGTTATTACGATGTCCTTGATGCTTATGAATATGTTGACTGGCAATGGGAATTCCAAATGCTGACCAGTTCCAATAACTTTACCTCGCTTGAAAGAACCTTCGGTAATTTCCAGGATATAGGATTGTACAAAGAGATGAGTTCTACCAATTGGCAAAAGAAAATCTTGGGACAAAACGGCAGCAGTCTCAACAATAACCTCTCGGTTAGCGGCGGCACAAAAGCCACAAAATATCATATCAGTCTTACACGTAGCGATGAAGATGAAATCATGTTAGGGCAGGGATACGACAGAACAAACTTGTCGGCTAAAACGGCCTTTCAGATCAACGACCGACTTTCTTTGGATTTGAATATCCGCATGTCGGATTATAACTTGGAAGGCGCCGGCACATCTTCCGGTGCACGTCTGAATCACATGGTGCAATTTCGTCCCGTGAACGGACTATCGGGTTTTATTGAGCCGGACGATGAGTTTGAAATGGATACCGAGTTTATCCTTGATCCGTTGAAGCAGACTAACGATGACTACCGGCGTACGAAAAGATTGACTTTCAATTATGACGCTGCGGCCAATATTAAAATACTGAAAGATTTAATTTACAGGTTTGAATATGGTTACCAGTATTCGATGAATACCAACAAAAGATTCTATGGATTGAATACCAGTAATGCCCAAACATGGGGTTCTCAACCGCTGGCCAGTAATGAAAAGACGGACGGAAAAGGCTACCGGATAGCCAATACGCTGACCTATAATAAACGAGATTTTCTTCCGGAACATAATCTGACAGTTATGCTCGGAGAGGAGTTGATCGATTCCAAGAGTGAAAATCTCTATACAGAGGTGAGGTATTTACCTAAATATATAGATGCAATCAGCGCTTTGAGTATGATGCAATTAGGTTCCACCCAACCCATCACCACCTACGACAGCCCCAATGTGATTACCTCTTCGTTCTTTGGTCGGTTGAACTACGATTATAAAGGAAAATACTTAGCATCGGCGACTTTTCGAACGGACGGGTCCAGCAAGTTTGCACCGGGGCATCGTTGGGGTTATTTCCCATCTGCCGCGCTGGCTTGGCGTATTTCCGACGAGCGTTTCATGGAGGTAACCAATGCCTGGATGTCCAACCTGAAACTGCGGCTCAGCTATGGTACAGCAGGTAATAACCGGATTGGAAATGATTTGTGGAAAAAAACTTTTTCTATAGGAGGAGATGGCTTGCTATTTATGGAAGGGAACGAAACCACATCAACAACCTATTTGATACCCGGTAACAGCCTTTCCAATCCCGACCTGAAATGGGAAACAACGATTACACAAAACGTCGGCCTTGATTTCGGATTTTTTAAAGACAGGCTTTCCGGTTCTGTGGAAGTGTATAAGAATATCACCAAAGACTTGCTGATACGCGCCACTGTACCCAGTAGTTCCGGATATACCACGCAAATGCAGAATATCGGGCAAACATCCAACCGGGGAATTGAATTTGTTTTGAACGGAACAATTATTCAAACACATGATTTTCAATTATCCGCAAACTTCAATATTGCCTTCAACAAAAATCATATCGACAAATTAGGTGAAAACAAACGTTGGGAAGAGAGTTCAGGCTGGGCAGGCACAGACGGATCCGGTCCCACCGGAGATTATCTGATTGAAGAAGGCGGACAAATAGGACTGATGTACGGTTTTGTAACAGACGGAATGTACACTTTCGACGACTTTTATTACGATGATACAACCGGTACTTATAAACTGAAACCGGGTGTTGCAGACAATCGCAATATCACGACGTCAAGGATATTTTGGCCGGGAGCATTGAAATATGTGAATCAAAATCCGGGAGAAGGTGAAACGGATGCGGAAAAAGTTTCGGTAGATCAAGCCAATGACAGAGTAATTATCGGAAATGCCAACCCGAAACATACCGGTGGCTTTGGACTGAACGGACAATACAAGGGATTTGACATGTCCGTCTTCTGCAACTGGGTATATGGAAACGATATATACAATGCCAATAAGTTGGAATATACGGCATCCCGTAGTGGACGCACCTATAAAAACCTGTTGACTACCATGAATCCAAATGATCGCTTCAGCTATCTTGACAGGACTACCGGGCTTTTGATAACCGATTGGGAGCAATTGAAGGAAATGAATAAAAACGCCACTATCTGGTCGCCCGCCCATTCATTGACCCGTTTGCACTCATGGGCTGTTGAGGACGGTTCATTTTTGCGACTGAATAACCTCACCATTGGCTATTCATTGCCCTCATCCTTGTTATCCAAAATTAAAGTGGAACAATTAAGGATTTACGTCACAGGCTATAACCTCTGGGTATGGACGAATTATTCCGGTTACGACCCTGAGGTAGATACGCGACGGTCTACACCCCTTACACCAGGAGTAGATTATAATGCTTACCCCAGAAGCCGTTCCTATAATGTTGGTTTGAATTTAACTTTTTAATATATAAAAAATGAAAATGTATCGTATTATGATAGTATTTGTATTGTCGATTATGCTGGTAGCGTGCGACAATATTTTGGATACGAATTCCAATTCGACCTTTACGGAAGAAACTTCCTTCAGTAATTATGATTTTGCCAAAAAGGCAGTAGCGGGTATATACTTTAATTTCACAGCTTCCAATATGCATGCCAATGATTTAATATTCTATAAATTAGGATCGGACATTGAGCATAGAACCGGTACGCCGGATGGCGCACGTATTTCTTTGGCGCAATATGCGGCTGATGATGGGAATACATTGGTTGCGAATTCTTGGAACCGGTTTTATCAGGGTATAGAACGCGCCAATATATGCATAGAAAATTTACCCAAAAGTCCTATGTGGGAAAACGAATTTGCAGAACAGGCGCAGGCATTGTACGCGGAAGCCGTGGCTTTACGGGCTTTTTGCTATTATGAACTGATTTCCTTTTGGGGAGATATTCCTTTTAAAACACGTTCGACTCAAGCGGGCGATAATTTCTATCTTCCCAAAACAGAAAGGGATGAAATCTATGAGTTTTTGATACAAGACCTCAAAGATGCCGAAGCGTATGCTCCGTGGATGTCCGGTTCGGCCGAGAATATTACCAAAGGATTTATCAAAGGGCTGCGAGCAAGGATGGCTATGGCTTATGCAGGTTATTCGCTTCGTAACAAGGCCGAAGGATTTGTTACCCGGCGAGGCCGGAACTGGCAGGAATACTACAAGATTGCGAATCAGGAATGTCGGGAACTGATGGAAAGCGGTCGTCATCGACTGAATCCCAGCTATATTGGTATATTCAAATTGCTTCATGCCTATAGTCAGGATATAACGAACAAAGAAGTTCTTTGGGAAATTGCTTTCGGCAGAGGTTACAGTGGCCGTTTTGGCCAGATGATCGGCATGCAATTTACGACCAATCCGGCAGAACCTAAATACGGAAGGGCGGCTGCAGAACCCACGGTTCCGTTGAACTATTTCTATTCCTTTGACCGGCAAGATCTCCGCCGGAATGTGAATGTTGAATTATACAATTATGGAGATGCGAATAACCTTAGCAAGCAAAGGATGGCCAGTGTAACAAGTTTGAGGCCTTGCAAATGGCGTCGCTCCTGGATTGTCCCTTCCATGGGAGGTGATCTGGCTACTGTTCAGGTAACCGGCGTCAATTTTCCGGTGATGCGCTACACGGATGTCGTACTGTTGTTTGCTGAAACAGAAAATGAAATCAACGGTGCCCCTACCACGGATGCAAAAAATGCCTTGGCTTCGATCAGACAACGTGCTTTTCCACAAGAATTGTGGTCGGAAAAAGTAAGCCGTTATGTCGATTCCGTATCCGTCAGCAAAGAAGCCTTCTTTAATGCGCTTGTGGATGAACGAATGTGGGAATTTGGCGGCGAACTGATTCGGAAATTTGATCTTGTCCGGTGGAATTTGCTCGGTGAAAAATTAGACAAGATGAAATCGGATATTTCGAAAATTATTGATAATGACCCTGAATTCAATTGGGTGCCGGATCGTATTTACTGGAAACAGGGAGATGACGGAGAAACGATTGATATTCTGAATCCGGATTATCGTTGGACGGGTGCAGCCCCGGCAGGATACAGCAATTCTACCTGGGGAAGCGGTTTATCGGAAAGTAGCAAAACGTCTGCACGTAATTATGCAAATCAATGTGTTTCAGGTTACAATAGGGGAAAAAACAATCATTTGTTTCCGCTAAACCAGGCGATCATGAATGCCAGCAACAATGTGCTGCAAAATGATCTGATTCCATAAAAATAAATTGCTATGTTATTAACGTATAAAAAAACAGAAATATGTTGAATAGAATAAAAAACAAATATATGACCATCTTATCCGTTGTGATGCTATCTTTGTCATTGTTTTCATGCGAAGAAGATGAAGAAGTTGTAAAACAGCCGGGTCAAATGTTTCGTCCCGTCAGGTTTTCAGTTTTGGAAACACTTCCTGGGCAAGTTACTTTTTCGTGGATACCCATCAAAGATGCTAATTTTTTATTAGAAATCAGCCGGGATGATCATGCGTTTGAAGTAGACTTGAAAACGCAGGCATTGGATGCCGGTACGAAAGAATATACCATTACAGATATATGGGGTGAGGTCAGATATTCGGCAAGAATCAAAAGTGTGAGCAACAATCCGGAGGTCAAAGATTCGGAATATAGCGTCCTGTCTTTTGTATCCGCTGCCGAAAATATAGTCCGCTCGTGTGCTTCCGCCGAAAATTGGATAACAATAGAATGGGACGCCGCGATACCACTCACGCACATCAAGGTGACAGGTGGAGCGGAAACTACCATTCAATTGACGGCAAGTGAAATCGCATCCGGACAGAAGAAAATAGAAGGACTGACTCCCGGTGCAACGTATACATTTACGCTTTATCAGGGCGAAAGAAACAGAGGAACAGTTTCAGTAACAATGGTTACCAATTCTTAATATATGTTATAAATGCCTTGACTTATTGTGTTTTGTGTAATAAGGTCAAGGCATTTGTATTTTTCAAAATTAGCTGTAATATAAAAAAACAAATTATTATCATAATGAAAATGTTCTTATTTTTCACGTTTATGTGTTTGGGTTTTTTGCAACTCAATGGTAAAGAAAATATATCACAATCAAATATTTACGCTGTTCGCGAATACGGTGCGAAAGGTGATGGACAAACCGTTGATACAAAAGCCATACAAGCTGCTATTGATAAAGCGGCTGCTGAAGGAGGCGGTATTGTGCTGTTCACTCCGGGAGAATATGTTTCCGGATCTATCATTCTGAAAGATTATGTTGTTCTCCGGTTCGAAAACGGCTCAATATTATTGGGAAGCCTTACTATAAGCGATTATCCCGAAGATTTGGGCGTACTTAAAATAGGAGAGCCTTATGTATGGAGAGGTCCTTTGATTTATGCCGAAAATGCACGGTATATCGGTATCGAAGGGAGCGGTATTATTGACGGTCGCGGAACACGTGATAATTTTCCGCCTTTCCCGCGGGAAAACCATCGTCCGGGATTGGTGCGTTTTAAAGACTGTCGGTTTGTGACGGTCAAAGAAGTGACGATGCGCAATCCCGCTTGTTGGACTTTCCATTTGCGAAACTGCGAAGACGTCATTATCCGTGATATTCGCCTCAACAGCAACTCTAACCGTAACAATGACGGGATTGATGTCGATGGCGGAAAACGTATCAGCATCATTGGCTGCAATATCAATTCGGAGGATGATGCCATTGTGTTGAAATCTTTTGAGCGGGAGAAAGTCTGTGACATTGTTATTGCCGATTGTATTCTGGCAAGCACTTGTTCCGCGATTAAGATCGGAACGGAAACTGTTGGCGATTTTGAAAATATCAGTATCAGTAATTGCGTTATTTACGGTTCGCGTGGAATCAATTTGTTTTCCGTGGATGGATCGGATATCAATAATGTAACGATTACCAATATCGCGATGCGCGATACGAAAGCGGCTATACAGCTTCGACTCGGCGCCCGCTTACGTCCTTATAATTTGCCGAAAGACCAACAATTCAGTCAGCCGGGACGACTGCGAAATATCCGGATTGCGCATGTTCATGCTGTTATTGCCCAGGATCATGCCAGTACAGGGGTTGATAACAGTCAAAATTTTATTTCTGGTGTTCCCGGTCATAACATTGAAAATATTGATTTATCCGATATTTCCATTGGTTTTTATGGCAACGGAACTGCTCAACAGGCAAAACGGGAAATTCCGGAAGAGATCAAAGCATATCCGAAAATCGGTATGTTCGGCGATTTACCGGCTTATGGATTTTATATCCGTCATGTACAGAATATTCGTTTGTACAACATTCAGTTTCAGTTGTTAAATCCGGATTTACGTTCAGCCATTGTTTTCGATGATGTGGATGGAATCAATATAGCGGACTGTTTGCTTCAGAATAGCAACGCTACAGCTCCTCCAATCAGTTTGAAGAATGTAAAGAATTATCATAACAAAGAGTAATTAATCCCCATTTTTAAGTCAATGAATAATGAAAAAAAATATTTATATAATACTGATATTACCGGCATTGTTGTTTTTCTCCTGTAACAGAAAAAACGATATTTCTTCTATTCCGGAAGGGTTTGTTCTTTTCCCCGAAAGTTATAGCTATTCAGAAGGGGATTCTGTAAAAATCGGTGCATTCGAGATCATGGATCATCCTGTCACCAACCGGGAATATGCTGCTTTTGTTTCCGCTACTGCTTATCCTTGTCCCATTCATTGGGAGAACGGGAAAATACCCGAAGGGTTTGCAGACTATCCGCTTATTTATATTGACCGGGAGGATGCATACGCTTATACCCAGTGGTTAAGCGCAACGGATCACCGTGTTTATGCACTTCCCACTGTCCAGCAATTTACTGTGGCCGCTCGTGACGGCGTCACAGGCAAGTATTTTTGGGGTGATGACGAATCGTTGATTACAGATGGCCTTATCAATTACGATGCCGATAATACTCGCTCATACGAACAATGGCAACAATACCTGAAACCGGCGAAATGGGGCATGCAAAACAAAGCAGGACTTTACGGCATGTGTGGCAATGTGTGGCAAATAACGTTGAACAATCCCGATCCGGCGGTTAGGCTGTGGGTGTTCCGTATAGAAAGAGAAACGAATATGGACAAGACGCTTTTGACCGGCGGTTCATGGGCGCGTAGTAAGGAATACCTTAAATGCGGCTATGCCGCCTATCAATCCAGTAACATTAAGTCGCCGGATGTGGGCATTCGCTTGATCAGGGAACCGGAAGGTGCAAACTGGAAAGTTATTCCGCGCAAACTAACGGCGGTGATGACAAAAGAGGGGACAGTAGCCCTGAGTTGGGCGGTGTTGAAAACCGACTACGCTACAACCGCTTATAATATCTACCGTATGAAATCGGCAAACAGGGATACCGATGGCGCTAAAATTAACGAACAACCGGTTACGGCTGCTTCTTTTTACATAGATACTGATCCACCGGTCGCGGGTGAGCGTTATCAATACCGTGTGGTTCAGGTGGATGAACAGGGAAAGGAAAAACACCCTTCCGAATGGACAGGCATCACGGTCGAGCCGGGAAAATATGCCGAGGCAGTGACTTTTCGCCCTGTATACCAAAAACCCGGATTTGTTCCTGTATTCGGTGATCTGGAAGGAAGTGGAAAAGCGGGTTGTGTGATTCGTTTATCAAACGGTTGTGAAGAAATGTCGCAAGACCCCGGTTTCCCGGTACAATTGGAGGCTTTCACCTCGTATGGACGTTCACTTTGGCGTAAGGATGTTGCCCGACACGGAAATATATACGGAAGCGCGAGTAATTGTCCGTTCAATGTATGGGATATGGATGGCGATGGGAAAGCGGAGGTGATTACACTTCTGCAAATGAGTGAAGAAAACCATCTGGCAATTTTAGATGGATTGACCGGGAAAGTAAAATACAGCACGCTTTGGCCTAAGATGGTATCGGACAATTCACGTTCCTCTACCCGTATACAACTGTCGGTTGGATACTTGGACGGGGAAAATCCGGCAATAATCACACAAACAGGCATTTATGAAAATGAGGTCATCACAGCATTCGATGCTCAATTGCAACACTTATGGACATACAACAGCTTTGGCGCTACGAACGGATCGGGAGGCCATAAGGTGGAAATAGCCGATGTGGACGGCGACGGCAAACAAGAAGTGGTTTACGGCACAACTTGTCTCAATTGGGATGGAACTTTTCGCTGGTCTATTTACAGAAAACACCCGGACATAATTTCCATACAGGATTATGATCCGGCGCTGCCCGGCCTTGAAATATTTTACCTGGTGGAAACAAACATGCATGCCGGAGCATACTTAGTGGAGGCTAATTCAGGAAAAATTATCTGGAAAAACAACCGCGAGGATAACGACAAATGGACGCATGGACATTATGGATGGACGGCAGATATTTGGGACGGTTCACTGGGTAAGGAATGTGTGGTCAACAGAGCGGGACACAACGACCGGCACTATGTTGCTTTCGCCTCAAACGGGAAGATATTGCAAGAGGGTTTTCCTTTCGGGTATTCCCCGATAGAATGGAATGGCGACCCTACTCGCGAACTGATCACCCGCGACGGTTATCTGTTGGGTAAATGGAACGGAAAAGAAATTGTCGAAGAGAAAGACATACATCCGAATCCCCGACCTAACAGTAAACTTATTTTTGTCGCCGACATTTATGGCGATTTCAGGGACGAATTGGTGATACAAACCCAAACAGAAGATGGCAGGGAGGCCATTACGGTGATTACTGCCACCGAATCTATCTGTAAAAAATATATTGCGCCATCCGAAGAAAGGGACTATAAATTATGGTTGGCGCGAAACAAGGGTGGGGGATACGCTTCTATTTTCGATAATCCGTATCTGGAACCCCAAGCGAAAAATTGATAAAAAACAAATTATGTGCACATGAAAACACTTTGTAAAAATTTCTTTTTCACAGCAATATTGTTGTCCGTATCTCTGAATCCTTTATTCGCTCAAATGCAAGTAAAACAAACATTTGCATCATGTAGTGCGTATGTGCCCTACGAAGAGCCCGGAGGAGAATGTAGCTTGTTGTATAAAAAAGCGGGAGAAATTGTTTGGAAAGAAGGCTTTCCACCCATCTACGATAGCGCAAATAAAGAATTCAGAGGAAGTCTTGTACGCCTTTCCGAAAACACCGATTATCAGGTGCAAGCGGTCGTTTCTGTAAATGGACAAAAAAGAAAAGAGTTTACCGCTGAATTTAAAACATGGAATTCGAATCCGCCAATTGCTAAAACATTAAAAATAAGCAGTTTCAAAGAACCGTTATCCCCCGGTTATCTGATAGAAAATATACAGGGCAGCGTGGATGGCTGGATCAAAATAACAGGCGATTGTGAAGTGCAGGCCATAGATATGCAAGAAGAATATGCCATTAAAATTTTGAATTCCCATTACGTGATAGTAGAAAATGTTACCGTGATTGGGGGCGGCAGACATGGAATACATATTCCCGGAGGTTCTTCCCAAATACGAATTCAAAATTGCAATATCTCGAAATGGGGAAGAGTGAGTAAAATCCAAAATGAAAGAGGCGTTTACACGGATGATCAGAACAAAACGATTAATTATGACGGAGGTGTACGCTTGGATAGTGTAGGGGATATTGTGGTTGAGCGGTGTTATATTCATGATCCGAAAGCCAAGACCAATCCGTGGAAAGGAGTCATTGAAGACGGACCTTACCGGGGAACTGCTTATCAGGGAACGCACCCGGAGGGACCAAGCGGCATCTATGTCAATCAAGCTCTCGGAGGTGTTGTGGTCAGGTATAACGATATAATAGGCAGCCAAGTTCATCGCTTCAACGATCCTGTCGAAACAGCCCAAAACCGCAACAAAGACGGCGGTTTTCACCGGGATGCGGATATTTATGGGAATGTACTGGCTTTCGGACAGGACGACGGGATAGAGTTAGACGGCGGTCAATGCAATATCCGGTTTTATGATAACCGGATAGAGCAAGTGCTTTGTGGCATCAGTACGGCTCCCAATATACAAGGCCCGTCTTATATTTTCAACAATGTAGTCTGGAATTTGGGAGATGTAACCGAAGAAGCGTCTGTTGCCGTGAAAAACGGAGGCGGCGCTACTTTTTCCTTGGGACGACAATTTCTTTTCCACAATACCATGATTGTCTCCAAAAACGGGATGACCGGAATAGGCTACGGGCGTGATGAGAACCGGGCTATGTTCAGGGCTACTACCCGTAACAATATCTTTGTTTCCGGACAGAAGCCGCTTATCGCCGAAGACAAGCGGTTGGGATTGTCTATCGACGACAGGCATCAGTCGCCATGGAACGATTTTGATTATGACCTGATTGGCAATACAAAAACGCCGGATGGCAAAGGAATGATATTGGCTCATGTCGGCGCCGAGCCTAATGGCGTATTTGCGTTACCGGAATTTGAAGACAAGACACAGGGTGTTTTCAGTTTGAAGCAAGCTGACAAAGGAATTGACAAAGGAACCGTGATCCCCAATTTTTCCGACAGGTTTTCCGGCAATGCGCCGGATATGGGCGCTTTTGAATTTTCGTCAAGGTATGGCATTCCTTTTCGTCCGCTTGACATCAGGTCGGATAAATATTATGTAAACTTACAAGCAGGTGTATCCGATAAAATCATTTTAGCTGTAGGTGCAATTCCCCATCCTGACCATTTCACGGTTTATCAAAGCGATGATATGACTTGGCTTGAAGTTACGCCCCGCTCCGGAGAGATTGTATCCGATTCGAGCATAACTTTCTCCCTGAAAGCAAGGCAAACGGAAAGTAAAATCAAACAGCGCGGGATGATCATCATTCGGTTGGAAAATGGAATGTCTGTCCCTGTAACCGTATGTGTTGAATAACATTATTACTATATTCGTATGAAACAACTTATTTTTATCATTACATTTTGTATGTTACCAGTAGTCCTGTCGGCACAGAATAATCAGCTATCTGATTTTCCCGCCGGTTCTACTCCGCAGGAAATCGGCAATCTGATGGGAAAGCGGTTTATTCAACTGAACAAGCATACATTGTACCGTGGTACATGTATCAACTATATGGAAGTCTGTAACTGGTTAGGTGCTTTGCGGTATGCGGAGCGTGTCGGGAACCGGGAATTGATACGTCAATTACAGGACAGGTTTGCACCTTTGTTCGCCGTAGAAAAGGCGATTGTTCCGGAACCGCTTAATGTTGATTTGGCAGTATTTGGCGCGTTACCGCTTGAATTGTATAAAATAACCGGCGACAAGCGTTATTTTGATATGGGTCTGGCTTATGCCGATGCCCAATGGACGTTGCCGACCAATGCAACGGAAGCGCAAAAGACATGGGCGGACAAGGGTTTTTCCTGGCATACCAGGCTGTGGATCGACGACATGTACATGATCACCATTTTACAGGCTCAGGCATACAAAATAACCGGCGACCGCAAGTATATCGACCGTGCAGCGAAGGAAATGGTGGTTTATTTGGATAGTCTGCAAAAATCCAATGGTTTGTTTTACCATGCTCCGGATGTACCGTTTTTCTGGGGCAGAGGCAATGGTTGGATGGCTGCAGGTATGACGGAACTATTGAATGCACTGCCCGCAGACAACCCGGACAGGCCCCGTATCATGAAGGCTTACCTGACTATGATGGAAAACTTAAAACGTTATCAATCGCCGAGCGGCATCTGGAACCAGTTGGTGGATGCTCCCGATTGTTGGGCAGAGACATCCGGTTCAGCCATGTTTGCCTTTGCGCTGATTAGCGGCGTCAAAGCAGGATGGTTGGAAGCGTCAGTATACGGTGACGCTGCCCGGCAAGCATGGCTGATGCTGGTATCCTGTATCAATCCCGATGGCGACATAACGGATGTTTGTGTCGGCACCAATAAAAAGAACGATCGCCAATATTATTACGACCGTCCGCGGGCGACAGGCGACTATCACGGGCAGGCAGCCATGCTCTGGTGCGCCTATGCCTTATTATCCGATACACGGAAAGAACAAAGCGTTTGGGATGTTTATGATTATGGCGCTCAAGGCGATGGGGAAATAGTAGACACCAAGGCTATTCAGGCTGCTATTGATGACTGTCATTACGCCGGTGGAGGAACAGTCTGTTTACACAACGGACGTTTCCTTTCCGGAACCATCTATCTGAAAAGTCAAGTTTCCCTGCGCATAGAAAACGGAGCAACACTCTTGGGCAGCCGGTTTCCGCAAGATTATCCGGTAATTGAATCGAAATATCCATCTTATCATGGCCGGTACATTACGAACCGGATGCTGATTTATGCGGAAGATGCTGAAAATATTTCTATTGAAGGAGACGGAATCATCAATGGCCGGGGCGACGAGTTTGAAAATATCAACCGGCTGGATCCATTGACGGAACGACCAAAAATCATCCATTTGAGAGGATGCAAGCAGGTGAAAATACAAGACCTTACCTTGCGTAATTCAGCTTCGTGGGTACAATCTTATTTGATGTGCGCAGATCTGCTCATCAATGGAATCACTGTAGACAGCAGGGAAAACAAAGATATTGAAAAAGCGCGTTATGCCGATGTTCCCGGCCGGAATACCGATGGATTAGACATCGTGGATTGTCGGAATGTACGAATTGCCAACTGTTATATAAACAGCGGGGATGATGGGATTTGCCTGAAAAGTTTTTCCCGGAATGAAGTTTGCCGGAATATTACGATTACCAATTGTGTGATTACCACCAATGCTTCAGGTATTAAGATGGGTACGGAATCGGTGGGTGGATTTCAGGACATTTCAATTTCCAATTGCTCTATCTATGATACGCGGCTCGGAGGCATTGATGTGATGTGTGTGGACGGTGCGAAAATTGAACGGGTAATTGTGTCGAATATAACACTCCGGAATATCAAAGGGACAGCTATTTTTGTAAGACTGGGTAACCGAGGAAGGCTTCACCGGGAAAATGAGGAAACAGGTATCGGCAGTGTCAAAGATATATCCTTTCAAAATATCTATGGTTCCGGAATAGGGCGCTATGGCTGTTCTATCACGGGCATACCCGGTGCACCGGTGGAAAATGTGACGTTAAACAATATCAACCTGATATTTGAGGGAGGAAATCAACCGCTTTTATTTGAGGGGACAGCAGGAAAGCCCGTCACGGAATTGACGGCAGATAACGTCCCTGAATTTGAAGAAAAACACCCTCGAGGCGACATGTTCGGCAAACTTCCTGCTTATGGATTTTACGTCCGCCATGTCCGCAATATACGGTTCGACGGCGTCCGGTTGAACACAGCGAAGGAAGATTCGCGCCCGGCTGTTATTTTCGATGATGTAAAAGACGTAACAACCAATGGACTCATTACCGGAACGTCAGCCGTACCTGTCAATGAAAAAGATTCACCTATAAAAGAAAATGTCAAATCTTACAGTCGCGACATTCAATTACTTAATGTATATAACCGCAGGCCTGTTTCATTGGACGGACAATGGCAAATCATAATTGACCCGATGGAAACCGGTTATTACGATTACCGTTATAAACCCAAGCCCAATGGATTCTTTCAGAATGAAAAGGTAAAGGATAAAACGGAATTAGTGGAATATCATTTCGATTCCGGCGATCATTTAAACGTTCCCGGTGATTGGAACAGCCAGAAACAGGAATTGTTGTGGTATGAAGGCACTATTTGGTACAAAAAGGATTTTACATTCCGGAAAAATCCGGATAAGCGTGTATTTCTTTATTTCGGCGCCGTAAACTACGAAGCCAAAGTATACTTGAACGGTCAAAAATTAGGCGAACATACAGGAGGTTTTACCCCTTTCAGTTTTGAAGTAACGGACGTTGTTCACGATGGGGAGAATTTTGTAGTCCTGAAAGTTGATAATACACGTCGCATAGAGGCTATCCCCACAATCAACAGTGACTGGTGGAATTATGGAGGCATTACGCGGTCGGTCAATCTGGTAGAAGCGCCGAAAACGTTTATTTGCGATTATTTTATTCAGTTGGCAAAAGGGAAAAGTCAACAGATTGAGGGTTACGTTCGTTTATCCGGTGCAAGCGCTCAGCAAAAAGTAAGGATAAACATTCCGGAATTGAAATTTGCGCAGACCTTTACTACCGATGCCTCGGGATATGCAAAAATCAGTTTCACGCAGAAACCTATTTTATGGTCACCGGAAAATCCTAAATTGTACGATGTGTCGATAACAGCGGGAGATGATAGCATCATCGACCGGATTGGTTTCAGAACAATTGAAACCAAGGGACAGGATATCCTTCTCAATGGACAACCGATATTTTTGCGTGGCGTCTGTATCCATGAGGAAGCGGCCTACAGAGGCGGTCGTGCGCACAGTGCAGAAGATGCGCGGATACTGCTTACATGGGCCAAGGATATGGGTTGTAATTTTGTTCGCCTGACACATTATCCACACAGTGAGCAAATGATTCGGGAAGCGGAACGAATGGGAATTCTCGTATGGTCGGAAATACCACTCTACTGGACTATTCAATGGGAAAATCCCGATGTACTTGTCAATGCGAAAAATCAGTTTTTCGAAATGTTTAACCGCGATAAAAACAGGGCTGCGGTCATCCTCTGGTCGCTGGCGAACGAAACACCTTTAGGAGACGCCCGGTTGACATTTTTGAAATCATTATCACAATACATTCGCAGTCTGGATTCGACGCGCCTGTTAACGGCAGCCCTGGAAACCCATAGCGAAAAAGACAATCCGAATACAATTATCATAAACGATCCTTTGGGCGAATACTTGGATGTGCTCGGTTGCAATGAGTATTACGGCTGGTATAACGGGCTTCCGGACAAATCTCCAACACTTTCATGGGAAACAACTTACGACAAACCGTTAATAATGAGCGAATTTGGAGCCGGAGCTTTATATGGAAAGCATGGTGATAAATTAGACCGGTGGACGGAAGAATACCAGGAATATTTCTTTGCGGAAAATCTGAAAATGCTGAAGAAAGTCCCATTTCTCCGTGGAACAACCCCCTGGGTACTGATGGATTTTCGTTCTCCCAAAAGACCTTTATCCGGCATTCAGGATTATTACAACCGGAAAGGCTTGATTTCCGATCAAGGCAATAAGAAAAAGGCATTTTATACCATGCGGAATTTTTATCAGGAGATTACGCCCGACAATACTTCCATTGAGGCGGACGGACACAGCAAACTGTATGTGCCGGTCAAAAAGATTACCGCTCAACCGGGCTATCACTGGTTTGCCTATTACGACAAAATACAGGTTGATCCGTCTAACCGGTATGTATTAGCTATGCAAACGACATTTGAACATCGATCGCCAACGCCGGAAGATGTGATTGAAATCGGAATGATTGATTTGCACAATCGCTGTGAATGGATTAAATTAGGAGAATCGCATGCGTGGGGATGGCAGCAAGGATGCCAATTGCAATTTATTCCGGGTTCAAAAAATGAAATTGTCTGGAATGACAAAGAAGGCGAGCGTTTTGTATGTCACATTATGAACATTGAAACCCGTCAAAAACGGACCATTCCCTGGTCTATTTACGCCCTAAGTCCTGATGGGAAATGGGCTGTAACTACCGACTATCGCCGGGTAAACGACACCCGTCCCGGATACGGATACGCAGGTATTCCGGACCCGTATAAAGATCAATTGGCGCCTGACAGTTCCGGTATCTGGAAAATCGACATGCGAACAGGAGAAGCGCAATTGCTGATATCTATCGCTCAGGTAGCCGGCATTAAAAATCCTTATGACACAGAAACCGCCGATGCCAAACACTGGTTTAATCATTTGTTGGTAAACCCCGATGGTACCCGCTTTATTTTCCTGCATCGATGGAGATATCCGGATGCGGAACGAACAAGCAAATACGCAGATGTGGGTGGATGGGGAACCCGGATGTTGACTGCTGCCGCCGATGGATCCGATATCCGTATCATTGATCCGTATAATTACACATCGCATTTTATCTGGCGCGACCCATCGCATATCCTGGCTTGGACACGTATTCCGGATACCGGTTTCGGGTTTTTCCTCTTCAAGGATTCCGGAAAAGAAAGCATAGAACAGATAGGCAAAGGCGTGATGACGGTCAATGGTCATTGCACCTATCTTCCCGGCAACGAATGGATACTGAACGACACCTATCCCAGCAAAGATGCCCTTTTGCAATCGGTATACCTTTATCATGTACCTACCGGAAAACGGGTGCCCTTGGCCGATTTTTACGCTCCACCCGAATACAAGGGGGAATGGAGATGCGATACCCATCCGCGTAGCACCATTGACGGTAATTACGTAATTGTTGATTCGCCCAACCAGGATGGGAGGCAGATGTATTTGCTGGATATCAGGGACATTGTTGGTAAAAAATAATATAAATTCACTAAAAAATAAATTATATACAGATGAAACAGTTTTTATTAAAAAAAACATTGCTATTAGTAGCCTGTTTGGCTTTAATGTCTTCAGGAGAACCTAAAAAAGAAATATTCTTGATTGGCGATAGTATTTCCGTTCAATATTGGCCTTATTTAAAAGAATATTTGTCCGGTTGGGCGGAATTGGAAAGGAAAACAGACGATGGACAAGCGGAGAAAAACTTAGATGTTCCCGCTGGCGCCAATGGCGGCGATTCGCGAATGGTAGTGGAATTTCTGCGTTCTAAATTCAAAGACCCTGCTTTTCGTCCCAACTATCTGCTTTTGAATTGCGGGTTACATGATATCAAACATGATCCGCAGACCGGTGTCATACAGGTAACAGAAGCGGACTACCGGAAAAATCTGAATGAAATTATCCGCTTACTTCAAAAGAATAAAGTCAGTCTTGTCTGGATTCGGACAACATGGGTCGTGGATGAAATTCATAATTCAAAATCCGCTTCCATTAGACGTTATGAGGCAGATGTGTTAAAATACAATGCCATAGCCGATGAGGTTTGCCGAAAACATAAGATACCATCTATTGATTTATATAGTTTCAGTAAACAATTGGGGATAGAGCACATCATAGACCATGTCCATTATGATGACGCTACCCGCTCTTTACAAGCGGCTTATATTGCAGGTTTTGTTCAGAATATCCTTTATTAATTCATGACTTATTTTCCAATTAAAAAAAATATTCTCTACAAGACCGTCATAGTCGCATACATGCTGGTATTGTTGCTTTTATACGCCATAAACGGATTTTCTCAAACGATGGGTGTATGGGACGTTTATTCTTTCGGCGCCAAAGGTGATGGGAAAATTCCGGATACACAGGCAATACAGATGGCGATTGACGACTGTTATCGTGCCGGAGGAGGGAAAGTGCTTTTGCATAACGGGCAATTTCTTTCAGGTACAATACACCTGAAAAGTCAGGTTACGTTACATGTTGCGTCCGGCGCTACCTTGCTGGGAAGCAATTCTCCGGTCGATTACCCCCTTACATCAACACAATACATGTCGACTTCGGGTGATTATCTTATCGACAGAACACTGATTTTCGCTGAAGGAGCAGAGAATATCGCTATCACGGGAAACGGTATTATAAACGGCAATGGCGATGAACTGGACACAATGGAAAAACCACGTCCGCATATCATTCATTTCAGATACTGTAAGCATGTCAAAGTGCGCAACATCCACTTGTACAATGCCGCATTTTGGGTACAAAAATACCAATCGTGCGAAAACTTGCTGATTGACGGAATCACAGTAGATTCCAGGGAAAACAAGAATATAGAACAAGCCCGTTTTATTGATGTTCCCGGAGGTAGAAATACCGATGGTTGCAACATTGTGGACTGTAGAAACGTCCGTATTGCAAATTGTACTATCAACAGCGGTGATGACGGCATTGTGTTGAAAAGTTTTGCGCAACCGGAAGGCTGTTACAACATTACAGTTACTAATTGCGTTATTTCCACCAACGCATCCGGCATCAAGATAGGAACGGAGTCGACCGGAGAATTTAAAGATATTTGCATAAACAACTGTACCGTATACAATACCCGGGGCGCTGCTATCGGATTGATGACCGTTGACGGTGCAGCAATGGAACGAATTATTGTTTCAAACATCACACTCCTGAATATTAAAGGTGCAGCACTCTTTTTACGAATCGGTAACCGAGGTAAAATCTATCGGAAAGCGGATAAAAAACCCGGATTGGGAACAATGAAAAATATCCTGATACAAAATATATACGGATCAGAAATAGAACGTTACGGATGTTCCATAACCGGAATAAACAATTCGCCATTAGAAAATATTTCCATTAGGAATGTTTGTTTGACGTTTAAAGGAGGCGATAAACCCTTGTTTTTTGAAGGCTATGAAGGTAGAATTGTTGAAGAATTAACGGTGGATAATGTTCCTGAAATGGAAGACAGTTACCCGAGGAGTGAGATGTTCGGCAAACTTCCTGCTTACGGGTTTTATGTGCGCCACGTAAACGGTATTGAATTCAATAACATCAAACTGCAATGTAAGGAAGAAGACAAACGTCCGGCATTAGTGACCGATGATGTTCAAAACTTATTCATAGTTGATTTTCAGGCAGACACAACAAGCCGGTGCAAAACGTTTTGAAATAAATTATTTGCAAGAAATGCATCGGACGGGCAAAACAACCGACAAGAAGCATCAATTATCAAAAGAACACTTGCAACTGTGTAGCAAAAGCATTGTTTTTGCCGAGCGCCTTGTCGTTCGTATGAATATAATTCAACTGGATACGGCACAAATGCGCAAAATAGTAGTTGATGCCCGCCGTAATATCCGTTGTTTCGTCTTGTGCCGTAGCGGTATTTTTGTCATAGAAATCACATTTTCCCAGTGCTTCCCATTTGCCCGGAATAAACTTCCAGACAGCCGAACCATAACAGCCTTTGCGTCGCAAACCGCCGTCATTGGCCGATAGGTATTCCGAACGGCCGTAAAAATCTTCGCTGTTATATTCCGCACTAAGAGCCAAGGTGTTGCGGACATGGTTGGCGACAGGCAAGTCGGCTGCGGCATAATACAATTTTCCGGAATAGACCGAGCCACCTATCCTTAATCCTTTGATTGGCTGCAAATAAGCTGATCCCACAAAATCTTTGTGGTTATTGTTGTCTTTGATGTTCAAGCCGGTTCCGTTAAAAAGTCCCGCATAATATTCCAAGCGGAAAAAATCATTCTTTTTCAACAATTTACCCGACAATTGCAAGCCTGCATCACGGCCTGATTTGGACGAAGCAGCCTGTCCTCCCAGCGGTCCGGCAATCCCGAACTGATTAAAATCACCTGACCCTCCCGACATGGCCGTTACCGAGCGGGTAGTATTAATCGTTTCGATGCGGGTAGACGATATGGGATTCTCAATGGTGAACGGAATTTTGTATTGTCCGAAGCGGATATTCAAGGCATCCGTTGGGAGCCATTCGCCGTACAATTCGTGGAGACAAGCATTGGGTCCGAAATCATACATCAGCATGTAGCCGAATTGGTTTTCAGAACCTAAACGGCCTGTTGCATAAATAATTACACGAGTTAAATCAATCGAATTATTTGCAGTAGTGCGAACTTGTCCTCTACCGGGATATTCGCTGACGTTCCAAACGAGTTGCCCGTAACCGGAAAGCTGAAAAACTTCACTTGAAAAAGCATTTTTTGTACTTTGGATAACAGATTGTGCAAATGATGAAGCAAATAGCATCAACATGCAAGATAATAGCAGCAACTTAGGTTTCATTGTCATATTATTTTGTTTTTTTGAAATGAAACTGCAAATGTACAGAAAATCCTTGAATAACGCTACTGAAACATAAAAAAAAGCGAGATGTAAATCCCGCCCTCAATGTTTTCACAACGGAATAATCCTTATTGTGAATTGCTTCAAAAATTTGTGGGGCAAATATACGTATTTTTTTTGAATATTGCAAATTATATGTTAATTTTACGGCAATTAAAAAACAAAGGATTATGAAACGGATATTGGGATTGGATTTGGGGACTAATAGTATTGGATGGGCAGTCGTAAACGAAGCGGAAAACAGCGAAGAAAAATCGTCTATAATAAAATTAGGCGTAAGAGTTAATCCATTGACTGTTGATGAACAGCAGAATTTCGAGAAAGGCAAAAGCATTACTACCAACGCCGACAGAACGCTTAAACGCAGTATGCGCCGCAATTTGCAGCGATACAAGTTTCGTCGTGAAAATCTGATAGAGATTTTGAAAGAATACAGTTTTATTACTGATGAAACAATTCTTTCGGAAAACGGGAATCGCACCACTTTTGAAACCTATCGTTTGCGGGCAAAAGCGGCAACGGAAGAAATTTCACTCGAACAATTCGCTCGCGTACTATTGCAAATAAACAAGAAACGCGGCTATAAAAGCAGTCGTAAAGCGAAAGGAACAGAGGACGGTACATTGATTGACGGAATGGACGTTGCCAAAAAACTTTACAATGAAAACCTCACGCCCGGACAATTTTGTTTGCAACTTTTGCAAGCGGGGAAAAAATATTTGCCCGATTTCTATCGTTCCGATTTGCAAACAGAGTTTGATAAAATTTGGGTAAAACAAACAGAATTTTATCCCGAAATTCTTACAGAGAATTTGAAAGAAGAATTAAGAGGAAAAAAAAGAGAAGCCGTTTGGGCAATCTGTGCAAAATCTTTTATTTGGAAAGAAACGCATACGGAATGGAATAATAACGAAAGCAGAAATGAGCAAATTGAGAAAGAGCATAAATTGGAAGGAATTTACAGCAAGCGAAAAAGAGATGAAGCCAAAATTGAAAATTTGATGTGGCAAAGTCAGGGCTTATCTGAAAAATTATCATTGGAGCAATTAGTGATTGTTTTTCAAGAAATTAACGGACAAATCAACGGCTCAAGTGGTTATTTGGGTGCAATTTCTGATAGAAGTAAGGAGCTCTATTTCAACAAACAAACCGTAGGACAATATCAAATGTCTGTTTTGGCTCAAAATCCGAATGCAAGTTTGCGAAATATGGTTTTCTATCGTCAAGATTATTTGGACGAGTTTAATACGATTTGGGAAACGCAGGCAAAATTTCATGACCAATTAACCGAAAATCTGAAACAAGAAATTCGTGATGTGGTAATTTTTTACCAACGCCGCCTGAAAAGTCAAAAGGGGCTGATTAGTTTTTGTGAGTTTGAAAGCCGACAGATTGAAGTGGAAATTGATGGCAAGAAGAAAACCAAAACCGTTGGCAGTAGGGTAATTCCGCGCAGTTCGCCATTGTTTCAGGAATTTAAGATTTGGCAACGACTGAACGATATTGAAGTTTTTCCTGCAAGCGAAAAGAATAAAAAACGGAAACCAAATGCAAGACGATTAGAGCAGGACGAAAAAGATTTGTTATTTACGGAATTGTCGGTAAAAGAGAAACTATCAAAAGACAAAGTCCTTTCGTTGTTGGAATTGCAAGAATTTGATATGAATTTCAACAGCATTGACGGCAATAAGACGCAATATGAATTATTTAAGGCATACAAAAAAATCTTTGAACTGGCTGAAATTGAAATCGGCGATGATTTTACAATAGAAACAATAAAAGAAAATCTCGAAAAATTGAAAATAAACTCTGATATTCTGTATTTTGACAGTCAAAAAGAATTAGACGAACAACCGATGTATAAACTTTATCATTTGCTCTATTCTTTTGAAGGCGACAAATCAAATTCAGGTATTGAAAATTTGCTCAATAAACTCAAAGAACTTTACGGGTTTGAGAAAGAATATGCAAGAATATTAGCGGGCGTTGAATTTCAAAACGATTATGGAAATTTAAGTGCCAAAGCGATTAGAAAAATTTTGCCATTAATGAAAATGGAACAAGATTATACAACCGCTTGCGCCAATATTTATGAACGACATTCCAAAAGTTCATTGACTACAGAAGAATTAGAAAACAAAGTTTATAAAAATCGCCTTGATATTCTACCTAAAAATTCTTTACGCAATCCTGTTGTAGA
>JAITQA010000006.1 GCA_031289145.1 Dysgonamonadaceae bacterium
TCTTTCTTTATCAACTCCCAAGCAATCATATTATCGTATTCAATCTCCGGCTTCAGCACCGAAAAAATATCTCCGGTAAATTCGTTGTCGGTCAGTTTTTCTTCCATATTGCGAAGAAATTGCTTTTGTGTCGGTTGCTTTCATAAATCAGGTTCTATTTCCATGTTAACAATTATTTTCCACTTTTTGTCTATTGTTCCGTTTCTTGCTTTCACAGGAGATAAAGGAACAGGGTAAATGGTTGTTTTGCTCAAAATCCGGTACAGTGAATTTGCCAATTTTTCAGCGCCGACAACCGTTTCCAAAATATAACCCAATCGCTGCATAGACGCTTTGTTATCAATGAGTTTTGCAATTTTTGAAAGACGTGAAGGTGACATTTCTTCGTACAATTCTTGTAAAATAGTGGTAATTCGATTTATACCAAATCGCTTGATATTATCCAACAAATCAAACGCTGTCAGTTCGGGGGTTGATACATTGAAATAGCCAACGCGCGACTTTTTTTGCATAATCCCTTCCTGCAAAAGCGCTTTTTTCCCGAAAAAAGTAATCTTGTTTTTTTTGTTACGGATATTTCGCGGCAAGGATATTTCGGTCATAATAAAAAATTCCATGGGCTGTTGATGCGCGGCTCCGTGTAATGCTGCCGCCGACAGCAACGCCACATAATAGGGCTTGTTCAGGTACTTCATCAACGCATCGACATACTTATATGTGTCCGGTATCCCGCTACTAACTTCCGATGGCTCAAGAATAGAATAAAAACCCTTGCGAATCTTTACGATACGTTTTTTTTGTTCATAAACATACAATCTGTGAGCAAGTGTGTTTTCGGACAAATCAAAATGCTGTCTTACATTTGCATAAGTAAATGTATATCGCCCTTTTTTCAATAAATCCAGAAAAAATTGATTCCAAATTATATTATTTCCTTCTTCTTTTACCATATTGTTCTATTTTTACAAACCTGTACTAAATTGGTACAGGTTTGCAAAAATACAACTAATTCTTGAACCTGCCAATTTTATTTTTTTATTTCCCCCGTTTCAAGCCCTCCATTTTCTCCATAAACTCCCTGCGATACGTTCTGCCGACAGGGACTTCAATCCCGTTGGTGATTACCCGTTCGTGGTTGAACGATTTGATTTTAGCTACCGGGATGATAAATGATTTATGTACGCGCACAAACCGTTTTTCGGGGAGTAATCGTTCTATATGCTTCATGGTCATCACCGGCATATAAGTCTTTTCCTGCGTGACGATTTTGATGTAATTATCAAAACCTTCGACATATTGAATGGTATGGAGCGGCAATTTCACATTTTGATAATTGCATTTGAACGTGACGATTTCATCGTTCAGCACTTCCGGCGCCAACTTTTTCAACGCAGTTTGAAACCGCTCTTCCGCCTTGGTATAAGCTTTCAGAAAACGGTTGAAATCGAACGGTTTCAAAAGATAATCCACCACATCCAATTCAAATCCTTCTACCGCATATTCCTTGTAAGCTGTCGTGAATATGACCAAGGTGTTTTTGTTCAACGAACCGGCAATGTCCATGCCCGATAAATCCGGCATGTGAATGTCCAAGAAAATCAAATCCGGCGACAACGACCGGATATAAGTCAGCGCTTCCACCGAGTCGGTATAAGTCCCAAGCAAGCGGATGGAAGGAATCTGCCGGCAGTATTCCTGCAACAGTTTCAGCGCCAAGGGTTCATCGTCAATAGCTATACATCGCATCGTTCCAGTTCAATTTGAAGAGATACATTAAAACATTGTCTGTCATATTGGATATTCAGCGTATAACGTTCCGGGTAAGCTAATTCCAAGCGTTTTTTGATATTTTCCAGACCGATTCCGGACGAATTGACGGTTATCTTTTGTCCCGAAGGAATGGAATTGGCAATTGTAAACGCCAGAATGTTTCGTTCTACTTCGATATTCAGGTGGATAAAACAATCGGTATGGGCGCTTATTCCGTATTTGAAAGCGTTTTCCACAAATGGAATAAATGTCAGCGGCATGATTTGCAGAGAAGAAAAGTTGCCTTTCCGGTGAAATTGCAGTTCAAACTTTTCCGACGCTCGCAAGCTCTGAAGGTTGAGATATTCTTCCAGCATCTTGATTTCTTTTTCCAACGGAATAAGGCTGTTATCGCTTTCGGTAGTTACAAAACGCAGGAAATCGGAAAGCGACAAAATGGCTTTCGGCGCTTTGTCATCCTTGCTCAGCGCCAGATAATAAATGCTGTTCAGGCTATTGAAAAGAAAATGAGGATGAATCTGCGATTTCAGAAACGAAAGTTCAGCTTGAATCATGGAATTTTCCAAATCCAGCAAGCGCTGTTTTTCTGCATACCATTGCGTCATCACTTTCAGTCCCGTACTTACAATGAAGACAACTAATAATTGGCTGGAACGGGAAAAAATGCCCAAGTGTTTGATTCGCTCGAACGAACTCATTTGGGACGGATGGAAATGACCGTCCGGCGATGAAAAATCAGGGTGTTGCATCGGTCCTGTATGTCTGAAAGGGAGTTCGAGCAGAAAATATTGCCTGAAAATCCAAGGAATAGCAAAGCAAAAAAGCAAATAAACGGCAATCGTGACGCCCAGGAAAGACACGATTTTTTTCTTCGACAGCAGGGGAACAAACACATTGGAATTGCAATAGAAATAAGCAATCAGAAACAAGTAACTTATTCCGAAAAGCCAGGGAAACAGCGGGTCTTCCGGCAATCGTTCCAGTCCGCTGGCGCCAGGCATGGTAATATAAATGAAAACCAGCCATCCTGTCAGATGGAAGAATACAAGCAGCGCTCTTTTACTTTTCGGTGACAGCATTTCCATATTTATTTTTCACTGCATTTGGAAGTTTTTTAATCACTTCTTCAATGGAATGACGAATCCATTTTTTCACGACTTCATCGTGCATTTCCCGGTTCAGATAAATCGTGTTCCAATACTTTTTATTAAAATGATAAGCCGGTTCGACACAGGAATAATGTTCCCTTAGTTCAACGGCTTTTTCCGGGTCGCATTTGAGGGTAATCTGTAGTTCCGGTCTGTCCAATGGAACAAGGGCAAACATTTTCCCTTCCACTTTCAAGACCAAAGAAACATCATCGAAAGGAAAACTTTCGGTAGTTCCTTTCAGAGACATGCAATATTGGTGGAGTTCTTCGATGTTCATCTTTCATCAAATTAAATTTCTTTACAAAAGTACAACCTTTATCCGAATAATCGGCAAAAACACTTTGAACGCCAACATAAACCGCCGAACAAAATAAACACAAGATACCCGAATCGGTTAAAAAAGCATTTGAAGTGAAACATCCGAAAGCCTGCTATACAAAGGGTTTCCTTGCCAAGCCCATTCTTTTTCTAAAGAAGTTTTTGAGTGATGCGATGTTTGATAAAGTCATTCTCAGCCAATTTAAATAAGATGAACAAACAGATTATCTTGTTTAGATGACAAAAATTAGTACTTTTGTAAAGTTATAAATGGCTTTAAGGACAAATACAAATGGGTATTTTATGAGTAAGAAACAGAATATAGATAAAGTTAATACTACAATCGTAGCAAAAGATTTCTTTATAGAAGTAGCAAATCTTATTAAATCATCAGGGTAGTATGTTGTCAATCAGGTTAATACTGCTATGATTGTTACCTATTACGAAATAGGCAAACGCATTGTTGAGCATGAACAGCAAGGTGAAAAACGACAGTATTGTTGAATTAACATTGTCGAAAGAAGCAAACATTTACGCTGCCGAATACAATTTATATCTGCCGGATAAAACATTGTTACAACAAAATTGCAAGAGTGGACAGAAGAGTTTGAAAATGATAAATAAACACAATTAATAAATGAAAACAATTTACATATCACTGTTTATTTCGCTTGCTTTGTTTGCTTGTGAAAATGCTTCTGGACAAAACTTTCGCAACAAGGATATTTTGTCTGACAGCACCGCTTTTGCAGAATTTATTTACACTAATACGCATTACCCTTTAATTGATTTTGTGAAAAATGTAGAAGGCACTGCGATTTATCAATTTGATACCGACAGTGTTGGAAGAATAAATGAGATACGGTTAGTTAATTCGAGTGGCAGTTCAACACTTGACGGAGAGGCAGAACGTTTAATTTATGAAATTCCAATGCAAAAACGCAGTTATCATACAACACACAAAATTTCTATTAATTTTAAATTGGATGACAATAAAATTTTTCAAATTGGCGAAGTAGAAGAACCACCCAAATTTCATGGAGGAGATAAAGAATTGATGAATTTTATTAATCGTAATTTTAATTATCCACCCGAAGCTGTTGATATATGTGTTACAGGTAGAATAATTTGCGGTTTTGTTGTCGAAAAAGACGGAACAATAACAATTATCGAAATTTTAAGGTCATTGTATGATAAGTTTGATGCTGAGGCAATCAGAGTAATCGGAAGAATGCCAAAATGGGAAGCAGGCAAAAAAGACGGAAAACATGTTCGGGTTTATTTTATTCTGCCTGTAAGCATCCATTAGGTAAAAGTTAAAACATGCGTGTAACTATCGCTGATTCGATAGATGGCATCAGCAGGTCCGCAAAACGTATAAAACCGAGGTCGGTAAAATGAATCCCATCGACGGTGGCTTCTCTATCATGCCCCAACATATCGTGCGAGGGTACGAGTTCGATGTTTTTTTCGCCGTTGGCTTTCAGGTCGTTCACGATACGTCGGATGGCAGTGTTTTTATTTTCCACTTCTTTTGCTATTCTTTCATCAAAGAGGGTATGCGTAAAAACAGGGTCTTCGACAAAAAGGACCGGCGTATCGGGATGTTTGTCGCGAATGATGCGGAAAAACTGTATTGCCTTTTCGTTCATCTGTTCGACGCTCGCGTTGGGCACAAAGTCAAGGATGAAAAGCGATGCGTCAACCGCAGACATCAGTTCGGCGATTTCGAGGTCAAGCAAAGCATTCCCGCTAAAACCAAGGTTAATAAACTCGCGATTGAAACGACGTTCCAATATATTGGTGTGCGCCATACCCGGACGGGTAGCGCAACCTCCCTGCAAAATACTTGACCCATAGCAGACAACCGGTTTTGTGCGAACCGGCAAATCCACACGGGGTTGTCCGATAAAAGCCGTCGAATCAACGCCTATTTTCAATTCGCTAATACCATCGTACAAAGACAGGTAGAGCATGTATTCCCGCTCTTGCGCCTGCATATTGGCGATAATGACAGCCGTGTTTTCCTTGCCACTGGGACGTCCGCTATTGACAAACACCCATTGATTGTTTACCAGCGCATAAAGGTCAAGGCCTTTGGTGCCGGTCGCCGTTTGATGGTTCATGGCGTTGTTGTTGAGCGACGTCCATTGTGCTGCAACCGTTGTTGAATTGGAACGGAAGCGCAAGGCTAATCCGGCTGTATTTTTGCCTAATCCCCACAGCGGAGGACGGCAGACGTCTTTCAGATAAGCCGGTAAGCGCTCGTAGCGTGTTTCGGTCGCTTCATTGATTTTACCCAGTAACGGGAAACTGTCGGCGCTGTGGTAAATAATTTGAGCCTTTGCGTTTAAATTCATTACGCAGGCGAGAATAATGGAAAACAGTATATTTTTCATATTGCATATTTTTTTTGTCGTGCAAAGGTACGACAATTTATAATAATAATTGTTTTATGCCCAAATTGTTTTTTATTATAAAAAATGTGTATTTTTGCACCCAAACAAACCATAAAAAAACAAGACAAATGAACTGCGTAGAAGCGTGTCCGGAAAATGTAATCGGGAAAGTCCATTTTCTGTTTCACAAACACGCGGTCATCCGGAATCCCGAAAACTGTATCGGCTGCTTGAAGTGCGTAAGCGTCTGTAAATATGGTGCAATTGGAAAGCATTGAAATCGTATTTGAAAAAATAAGATAGAGAAAAAAAAACGGTCTTCGATGTAGAACAAGTAGTAGTTGGCGGCGAAGTTTGTCAAAGACGGACATCTTTACCCTTTTAAAAAGCCATACTCGTATACTTTCGGCTCGATTTTCTTTGCTAACAGGCTCAATTTTTTACGCAAGTCGCCTATTAGATTCATATACGTTTCGTCTTCGCTGCTATTGTTCATTTTACCTTTTTCGTTTCTACCCTGAAAATGTTCGCGAATATCGTATAACGAGGCATTTACAGTACAATTGGGTTGTTGGTGATAATATTTCCATACTGCATTGCCAGCCTTGAAAACTTCGGTTGCTTCGGGCGAAAATTTGCGGGCTATAGGTTCAGGTTCTGTTTGTCGATACCCGCCGCCACCGCCCGAATTTCCGGCGGCAAAATAAAACAAATCCGGTTCGGATAAGATAGAAGGGGCTTTTCCTGCAATAAAATCGGTCATGAAATTGCTGTCGAACTTGTCGCGTGCAGCAACCGGATA